>JBDSXE010000228.1:0-6555 GCA_039926325.1 Paracoccaceae bacterium
TTCATCTTTTCATAAATATCCCACGGGGGTCTGGGGGTGTGAAACCCCCAGCGCCAACTAAGCCAACCGCGCCCTGCCGCCCCGTCGCCCCTCGACCAGCCATGCCGACACTGCAGCGCCTGACGCCAGCAGCAGGTACAGCCACGCCGGCAACAATTCCGCGACCTGGATGTCGCCCGTGACATACGCGCCGCGCGGGGTGATGCCGATCCAGCCGCGCCCTGCCGCTGGCCGCCCTTCGCGCACCACGCGCACGTCCGGCACTCCGGGTTCCAGCCGCAGTACGCCGCCCTTGGTCGCGGCGACGATTGGGGCCAGTGCATCACCGCTGGCAATCGTCTCTTCAAACTCTTTCGGTGCGGAGGGTCCGACCGCCACCACCCGCGTCAGATCGCCCTGCACCAGATGGTACAGACCCAACAATGGTGCCTGCCAGTCGGCCTGATATTTGCCGGGGCTGACCATCGGCAACGGCAGTTTGACCACCGCGCCATCCGGCCCTGTGATCACAAGATCGCCCGGCGGGGTGTCGAGTATCGTCCGCCGCACAAAGGTCACCGTCTGGCCCACAGCGGTGGCCGTCAGGTTTTCTTCCTCCAGATCGGGCTCTTTCAGCATCCAGTGCGCCAGCCGCCGCAACAGTTCCAACTGCGGACCGCCGCCTTCAAACCCGCGCCCCCACAGCCAGATCTGATCCGACGCAAGCACGGCAACGCGGCCCTTGCCGACCCGGTCCAGTACCAGAAGCGGCCGGTCGCCGGGGCCGGACATCACGACCTGCCCCGACCGGGCCTTGACCTCGATCAGCCGAAACCAGCGGCCCCAGCCGCCCTTTGGTGCCAGCGCCTCCAACCCCTCGGTCACAGGATGGCGTTTGCCAAGATCGGTGATCGCGGGCTGAAAGCCCTGTTCAATGATCTGCGAGGTCGGCTCCACCGGCAGAATTTCGGCCAACGGCGACCGCCAAAGACTGTCGACTTCGCCAAACTCTGGGCCAGCTGCCACCAGCACTGTGCCGCCGTTCTTTACATAATCGACCACGTTGTCGATGTAGGACATCGGCAGGATGCCCCGCATCCGGTAGCGGTCGAATATGATCAGGTCGAAATCCTTGATCTTGTCGACGAACAGTTCCTTGGTCGGAAACGCGATCAGGCTTAACTCACTAACCGGAATGCCGTCCTGCTTTTCCGGTGGCCGCAGAATCGTGAAATGCACCAGATCAACGGCGGGATCTGATTTCAGCAAGTTTCGCCATGTCCGTTCGCCCGGATGCGGCTCACCCGACACCAGCAGAACGCGCAAACGGTCGCGCACACCGTTAATCTGGACTACAGCGGCGTTGTTACGGTCGGTCAATTCACCCGCTTCAGTCTTGACCGACAGTTGCAGCACATTGATCCCGGCATGGGGAAGCTGGATCGGCAAGGTCAGATCCTGCCCGACCTGCACGCTGAATGTCGTAGGCTTGTCGGCGTCCAGCGACACGGTCAGATCGACCGAGCCGCCCAGTCCGGCGGGCACCTGACCTTGATCCTCGATCCGCAAACTTAGCGAAGCCTTTTCGCCCATGATGGCAAATGCCGGTGCGCTTTTGATCACCAGTCGGCGGTCCCAGTCGACCTCATGCCCGGTCAGCAGCACTTGCAAGGGTGCGGGAAGTACGGGCGTCAGGCCCAGATCATGCACTTGCCCATCCGTCACGATGATGGCCCCTGCGATCCGCGCCCGAGGTTCGGCCGCCAGCGCATCCGCCAGCGCCGTCATGGCCAAAGTGCCAGCGTTGTCCTTGCCATCGGCCACCGTGACGACGCGCAGTTCGGTGTTGCCCAGCGCCTTGACCTTGGCGGTAATCGCCGCGACCGCCGCTGCGGTCTGATCAGCGCGGTCCGACAATTTTTGGCTGGCGCTTTGATCGACCACCAGAATGACGATGTCGGTCAATGGCTTGCGGTCTTCTTGCTGCAAGGATGGTCCGGCCAGTGCTGACAGCAGCAGCACCGCAGCCAACCCGCGCAGTGCCCAGCCCGCCAGTCCGCGCCACAATGCTACTGCAACTAGTGCGAGCGCCAACCCGGCCAGTACCCACAGCACGGGCAGCGGCAACAGAGGATCGAAGATCACCGATTGGGTCATTTCCCCAGCCTTTCCAGCAAGGCAGGCACATGAACCTGATCCGATTTATAATTGCCGGTCAGCACATGCATGATCAGGTTGATGCCGAACCGGTAGGCATATTCGCGTTGCCGTTCGCCTGCGTAACCGCGCCCGACCGGAAACATCGGCCCGCCCGCGTCATCGACCGCCCAGGCGCTGGCCCAGTCGTTGCCGCCGATCACCACGGGGGTCACACCATCGTTAAGGTTGCGAAACGGCATCCCTTCGGCCTTGACCGCATCCGGCGGCGCGGCCTCTACCCAAAGAGCGCCGCCTGCGAAACGGCCCGGAAATTCCTGCAGCAAATAGAAGCTGCGGGTCAGCACATGATCTTCTGGCAGGGGTTCCAGCGCCGGAATGTCCAGCCCGGACGCGATGCGCTGCAACGCCTGCGCCTCGGGTGAGGCACCGCCAGCCCCGGCAATATCGCCGTCGCGAGTATCGAACAGGATCAGCCCGCCGGTACGCAAAAAGCGGTTGAGCTTGGTATAGGCCGCAGCGGTTGGCAGCGGCTCGTCCGTGGTCACAGGCCAATACAGGAACGGAAAGAACGCGAGTTCGTCCTTTTCAACATCGATGCCCATCGGGTCCAGCGGTTCGACCGCCGTGCGGTTCCACAGTTGGTCACCCAAGCCGCGCAGACCGGCCAGCGACACGTCATCCACCTTGGCGTCGCCGGTGATCACATAGGCCAGCACCACGCCTTCGGTCGCCGCAATGGCCCGCTGATCTGCAACGCTTTGCGCCTGCACCCGGTCAGCCATCGGCATCATCGCCAGCAACACAACGGCAACTCCCGGTCCCAGACGGCCAAGCCGTCCGGACACGAACAACGCGGCCAAGATATCCAACGTCAGCAGCAGCAATGCCAGGGCCAGCGCAGGGCCTTTCAGGGACCGTTCGGTGGCGACTGTCAGCCCCTCAATCACCGTGCCTTGGGGCCACACCTCCGGCTTAAGCTCCGTCTTGGCCCCCACCGCGTTCAGTGCCACGCGCCGATCCGCCCCGGCATACAGACCGGGCGGAAGCGTCTGGCTTGGCCCTTGTTGCAACGCGGTTGCGAGCAGCGCGCCATCGACGCCCGCCACGGCATCCGCCTTGGCCTCTGCGCCAAACGCGTCAATCACCCGTTCCGGCACCCAGACCTGCCCGGCGAGGTCGGCAAGTTCGGGCAGCGCGGGGCGGGTCGACACCGCCAACCGCTCTAGCATCGACACGAACAGGCCGGACAGTGGCAGGGTGGACCATTCGGCATTGGCGGTGACGTGGATCAGCACAACCTGACCTTGACCAACCACCTTGCGCGTCACCAGCGGCGTGCCGTCGGCCAGCGCGGCAATGGTGCGCGAGGCAAGGTCAGGGTCGGGTTGCGCCAGAACTTGCGACGTCACCGTGACATCGGCTGGCACATCCAGCCCGTGAAATGGCGAGTTTTCGGGAAAGGGCGCCAGAACCTTGGGATCATCCCACGACATGGCGCCGCCAACCGTGCGCCCGCCTTCACGCAGCCGCACCGGCATCAGCGGGTCTTCTTCAACCCGGCCCAGATCGCTTGCCGCCAGTTTGGGGCCTGCAAACCGCAGCAGCAGACCACCTTTGCCGACCCACTCCAGCAGGCCGTCGGTTTCGGTCGGGGTCAGTCTGGCGACATCGACCAGAATGATCACATCGGGATTGGCGGGCAAAACCTCGCTTACGCCGCCTTCCAGCAGGTCGGCCAGCGGTTGCAGTGCCTGCCGCAGATAGTGCGTCGGTGACAGCAGTTGCAGCCCTTCGCGGTCGCTGCCATCGGAAACGATCGCGACCTTGCGACGTTTTAGGCTGTCGTCGGTCAGGCTGACAGCACCCGCCGTCCGCTGGCCGGCAATCTCGAACCTCGTGATGCGGTTACGCAGTTCGGGGGGCAGCTGCAGCGTGGTTTTCGCGTCGGTTTCACCCGCGCCAAAGGCAAGCTTGGTCTTGGCCAGCTCGCGCTCGATCCCCGATGGGTCGGGGCCTTTGGCCACAACCTCGACCTCTGCCGGGTCACCGCCCAGCCGCGACGCAGCCAGTTGCACAGCACCTTCGGCAAAGCCCGGCGGATGCAGCGCCAGCACCGGATGCGGGGTTTCAAACACCGTCACCACGCCATGCGTTGCCAAAGCCGTGAACAGTTCAGCGCGACCGTTGTGCACGATGCCGTCGGACAGCCAGTAGCTGTCAAAATCGCCCGTCGGCAGCGCCTTTTGCCAATCCGCATTGGCCTGCGGCAGCCACGGCAACGGCTGCAAGGCATTAACCCGCCCGGTCGTGGCATCTGCCGCCTGAAACGCCACCGGCTGCGGCACATCGGTCAGCCGCACCACCGCAACCGGCCTACCATCGCGCCCCGCCTGTGCGATCAGCTCTGCCGCGTGGGCGATGCGCTTGGGCCAATCCTGCGCCTCTGACCAGCCGCCATCGAACAGGATCAGCAACGGCCTGTCGCTGGCCTGATGGGGATTGGGGTTCAGCACGGGTCCGGCAAAGGCAAAGATCGCAGCGGCAATCGCAATCATCCGCAGCAATAGCAGCCACCACGGCGTCTTGTCGGCCTGACGTTCGTCGTCGGTCAGTCCCAGCAGCAGCGCCACACCCGGAAAACGGCGGCGAATCGGCGCTGGCGGTATCGCCCGCAACAAGAACCACAGCACCGGCAGCGCCACCAACGCCAGCAGCAACAGCGGCGAGGCAAAGGCGAGTGAGCCGATCAACGACCGCCCTCCAGCGCCTGATAGGCCCAAAGCAGCGCCGATTGCGCGGTCTGTCCGGTGTGATGGGTCTGATAGACCCAGCCCGACAATCGCGCCAGATGCGCCAACCTGTCCTTACGCTCTGCCAACCGCGCCAGATAACGCCCGCGCAGATCGCCAGCGGCCTGCGTCTCATGCGTCAGCGAACCGCCCATCGAAACAAAGATGGTGCGACCGTCAAACGGAAACTCTTCTTCTGCCGGGTCCAGAACCTGCAACAAAACCCCGCGCACACCACGATCTGCCGCACGCGCCAATGCCGCCTCAACCCCCGTCATGCTGCCCAGAAAATCCGATAGAAACACCGCGCGGCCATGCGACACCAGCCCGTCCTCGGCAGGCACTCCGTAGTCCTGCAACGGCCCCATCAGGCCAAGCGCCTCGACCAGGCGCAACATCTGCGCGCGACCGGACCTTGGGGTGCCCTGCCCCGCCAGGCCGACACGTTCACCGCCGCGCAGCAGCAACACCGCCAACGCCAGCGCCAGCAACCGCGCGCGATCGGATTTGGTCACCCGCGAGGGGTCACCCGAAAACGTCATCGAGCGGGAAGGATCGACCCACAGCATCACGCTTTGCGCTGCCTGCCATTCGCGCTCGCGCACGAAATGCGCGTCCGACCGCGCCGAACGCCGCCAGTCGATACTGCGCGCCGGATCGCCCGGATGAGCCGGGCGATACTGCCAGAAATCGTCGCCCATGCCCGCACGCCTGCGACCATGTTCACCCAGTATCACCGTGGTCGCCAAATGCTCGGCCTCGGCCAGCAACGGCGGCAAGGTCTGACCAAGGGCCTCCGCCCGCGCCCGAAGATCGGCGACTTCGGTCACGCGGCAGCCTCAAGCCCCAATACCCGGCCCGCCACCCGGTCGATCACGCCATACAGCGTCTCTCCCCGTGCGCGTGCCTGGAAGGACAGCGACATCCGATGCTCCAGCACTGGCCTTGCCAGCGCCGCCACATCCTCTGCCGAGGGGGCAAGCCGCCCCTGCAACAACGCCCGCGCCCGCACCATCATCATCAACGCCTGCGCCGCCCGTGGCCCCGGACCCCAGCTGAGAACGCCCGCCAGATCGCTGCCCTCAACCTCTCCCGGCCTGCACGACCGCACGAGGTCCAAAATCGCCTCCACGACCTTTTCGCCAACCGGCATCCGCCGGATCACCACCTGCGCCGCCAGCAACTCCGGCCCGGTGAACACACCCGCAGCCTGCGTAGAGACCGCCCCGGTCGTCGCCAGCAAAATATCCCGCTCTGTTGCCCGCGTCGGATAGGCGACATCGACCTGCACCAGAAACCGGTCCAGCTGCGCCTCTGGCAGCGGATAGGTCCCCTCTTGTTCAATCGGGTTCTGCGTCGCCAACACGTGGAACGGACGGCCAAGCGGGCGATGCTGTCCGGCAATCGTCACCTCACGCTCCTGCATGGCCTGCAACAGCGCGGATTGGGTGCGAGGGCTGGCCCGGTTGATCTCATCCGCCATGAGCAGTTCGCAAAACACCGGGCCTTCGATGAACCGGAACGACCGCGATCCATCCGCAGCGGCATCCAGCACCTCCGACCCCAGAATATCCGCGGGCATCAGGTCCGGCGTGAACTGGATGCGGTTGGCCTTCAGCCCCATCAC
>JBDSXE010000229.1:0-2778 GCA_039926325.1 Paracoccaceae bacterium
CCCATTATCTGGAGAATTTTGTCCAGTCGATATTTGACGTCGTGGGGGCTGGCGGCAAGACCTTCGTTCTGGGCGGCGATGGACGGTATTTCAACGACCGGGCGGCGCAGGTGATCTTGCGCATGGCGGCGGCGAACGGCGCGGCGCGGGTGATTGTGGGGCAGGGCGCGGTTCTGTCAACTCCGGCGGCCAGCCACTTGATCCGGTTGAATAAAACGGATGGCGGGATCATCATGTCAGCTTCGCACAATCCGGGTGGGCCGCACGAGGATTTTGGCGTCAAGTTCAACATGCCGAATGGTGGACCAGCACCTGAAGGCGTGACCGAGGCGATGTATCAGCGCACGACCGAGATCACGGAATACAAGATCATCGCGGCGCATGACGTGGATCTTGGCGTCATCGGGCGGACGAAGCTGGGGGATATGATCGTCGATGTGGTTGATCCGGTGACGGATTACGCCACGCTGATGGAGACGCTGTTCGATTTTCCCGCAATTGCCGCGATGTTTGCGGGCGGGTTCCGGATGCGGATGGATTCGATGAATGCGGTGACCGGTCCCTATGCGGTGGAAGTGCTGGAGCGGCGGTTGGGTGCGGCCAAGGGTACGGTGGTTCACGGCGTGCCGTTGCCAGATTTCGGTGGTATGCATCCCGACCCAAACCCGACATGGGCCAAGGCGCTGATGGATGAAATGTTTGGAAACGAGGCACCCGATTTTGGCGCGGCGTCGGATGGCGACGGCGACCGGAACATGGTGGTCGGGCGCGGGATTTATGTCTCGCCGTCTGACAGCCTAGCGGTTCTGGCGGCGAACGCGCATCTGGCGCCGGGCTATAAGGCGGGGCTGAAAGGGGTGGCGCGGTCGATGCCGACCTCGGCCGCTTCGGACCGGGTGGCGGACGCTTTGGGCATTGGAAAATACGAGACGCCGACGGGGTGGAAGTTCTTTGGCAACCTGCTGGACGCAGGCCTTGCGACGATCTGTGGCGAGGAGAGTTTCGGCACCGGATCGGACCATGTGCGGGAAAAGGACGGGCTGTGGGCGATACTACTGTGGCTGAACATTCTGGCGGTTCGCAAGCAATCAGTCGCGCAGATCATGGCGGAGCATTGGGCCAAGTTCGGGCGGAACTACTATTCGCGCCATGATTTCGAGGCGATTGCGACCGACAAGGCCGATGCGATGATCGGGGCTTTGCGAGCCAGTTTGCCGGGATTCAAAGGGCGTCAGATCGAGGGGATGACGATCGCGGACGCGGACGATTTCGCCTATACCGATCCGGTCGATGGATCGGTTTCCAAGGCGCAGGGGGTGCGGATCATGTTCGACGGCGGATCGCGCATTGTGCTGCGGTTGTCGGGAACCGGGACCGAGGGTGCGACGCTGCGGCTGTATCTGGAACGCTATGCAGCGGGGCCAGGCGGGCTGGATCTGGATCCGCAGGTGGCGTTGGCACCAGTTATTCGGGCGGCGCATGTTCTGGCCGGGATCGAAGGGTCCATCGGACGGACCGAGCCTAACGTCATCACCTGACGCGACGCCGGCATGTCGCCCTTGGCATGGACAGGACGTATTTCGCGGCGTCTGATTGTCGAAACGGTCTGGGGGGCATGTGATGAGCGTTGGGGTCAGGTCGGGGCGGCAAGCGCGGCAGGTCGAGCGGGCGAAGAAGGGCGGTGGCGTAGGCCGACCCTATATCGTGCGAAACATCCCGACTTATGATGTGCTGTCGGAGGAAAACTTGGTTCGGATCGAGGCGGCGGCGGACCGGGTGCTGGCAGAGACCGGCATCGAGTTTCGCGATGACCCGGTGGTGTTGGATTATTGGCGGCGTGCAGGCGCGGCTGTGGACGGCGTGCTTGTCAAATTTCCGCCAGGAATGCTGCGCGAGATTTTGAAGTCTGCGCCAGCGACGTTCACCCAGCACGCCCGCAACCCGGCGAATTCTGTTGAGATTGGCGGCAAGAACGTCGTGTTCTCGCCTGCCTACGGCTCGCCCTTCGTGATGGATCTGGATCGTGGGCGGCGGTTCGGTACGCTGGAGGATTTCCAGAACTTCATCAAGCTGGCGCAGTCGAGCCCGAACTTTCACCACTCTGGCGGGACCATCTGCGAGCCTACGGATATTCCGGTCAACAAGCGGCATCTGGATATGGTGCTGGCGCATATGACGCTGTCGGACCGGCCGTTCATGGGGTCGGTGACGGCGGAGGAGCGGTCGGAGGATAACATCGCGATGTGCCGCGTGCTGTTCGGAGCGGAGTTTGTCGACAAGAACTGCGTGATCCTGGGCAATGTCAACGTGAACTCTCCGCTGGTGTGGGACGGGACGATGACGCGCAGTTTGCGGGCCTATGCGCGCGCGGGGCAGGCGGCGGTGGTGGTGCCGTTCATCCTGGGCGGGGCGATGGGGCCGGTGACGAATGCGGGCGGGATCGTGCAGAGCTTGGCCGAGACGATGGCGGGGTGCGCGCTTACTCAATTGGAACGGAAGGGGGCGCCGGTGATCTTTGGCAACTTTCTGTCGTCGATGAGTCTGCGATCGGGGTCGCCGACGTTCGGCACGCCAGAGCCTGCGATCGGCAGCATGGTGATCTGGCAGCTGGCGCGGCGATTGAATTTACCGCTGCGGTGTTCGGGGAACTTCACCACGTCAAAGCTTCCGGACGGGCAGGCGATGATGGAAGGGACGATGTCGATGCTGGCTGCCGTGCATTGCGGGGCGAACTTCATTTTGCATTCGGCGGGATTCCTGGATGGGCTGTTAGCCATG
>JBDSXE010000230.1:0-3646 GCA_039926325.1 Paracoccaceae bacterium
CAGATAGGCGCCGGCCCCCAACATCAGCGACTGCAAAAACTGCCGGAATGTCTTGGATATGGTGCCAAACACACCGCCCAGATCGGCGGCGGAGATGCCTTGGATCAGACCCTGTTGGCGCGCCACCTGCCAGCGGTCGAAGGCGGCGTTGGTCATGCCAAGGGCCTGCACAGCCTCTGCTTCTTGCTTGATGGCGTCCGACAGCATCTCGCCACGCAGTGACGCGGCGTTGGCGCGTTGCAGCGGGTTCTTGGTCATTGTCTGGTTCAGTACCGTGACGACGACAAGAATCGCCCCACCTCCGACCGACATCCAGCCAAGAAGCGGGTGAAAGACGAAAATCGCTGCAAAGAAGAAGGGTGCCCAAGGAATGTCGAACATCGCGATCAGCACGGGCGAGGCCCACAAGCGTTGCACAGCCTCAAGATCGCGCTGCGCGGCCAGTGCCAGTGGGTCGCCGGGGACTTGCTGCATCCGGCGCAAGGCGGCCGCGAAAACCCGGCGGTCCAGCCGTTCTTGCATCCGTGCGCCGATGCGGGCCATGATGCGACCGCGCGAATAATCAAGGATGCCCATGATCAGGAACAAAAACGTCATCAGACCCGTTAGTGCCCATAGTGTAGCTTCCGACCGGCTGCCAAGCACGCGGTCATACACCTGAAGCATGTACAGCGGACCGGTGAGCATCAGTATGTTGACGAATACCGAGAACAGGAAGGCCGCCGCCAGTAGTCCGCGCATGTCGCGCCGCGTTGCGTCAAGTTCGTCCCTGCCGCGTTTGAATTCATACTTGCTCACTCAAAGCTCCCGTCTCCGAATCTGGACTTGGCGAGTTTTCTCTTGCCTAACCCCGAATTTCCCGCTTGGGCGTTGTCTTGCAACAAAACGCATCATATGGCTTGCACTAAATAAAAAGTTAAAGCCATGCGTGCTGTCGGGGATGGATGGTATTTTTCAGGATCAGTCATATGCATCGTAGAAGTCCCGGCATCACCCGTCCTCGAATCTCGCTGGCTGTATCGGCCAGCATTGTGGCACTTGTTGGTCTGACTTCGTGCGGTCCGGCGCCGACGCAAAGCGGTATCAGCGACCCGTATGAGGCGCAGAATCGAAAGATCTACGAATCAAGCGTCAGGACAGACAAGGCAATTCTACGCCCCGTAGCACTCGCGGTCGGTAAGGTTCTGCCGCCCAAGGTGCAGATCGGTGTCACCAACTTTGCCGACAATCTGGAACTGCCGGGACGGGTCGTGAACGATCTGTTGCAGGCTAATCTGGAAATGGCAGCGCAGAACACCGTGCGGTTTGCGATCAATTCGACATTTGGTCTGGCCGGCCTTCTGGACCCGGCAACCAAGTTGGGCGCGCCCGGCAAGAAAACCGATTTTGGCGAGACGCTGCATATCTGGGGCGTGGGCGAGGGCAATTACGTGGTCGTTCCTTTGATCGGCCCATCGACTGATCGCGACATGTTGGGAAAAGTTGTTGACGTGGCGTTGGACCCGCTGCGGTTGATTGTGCCGAAACCCGCTCATCTTGGTTTCGGCGCGAATGTTGCTGCAAAGATAATTGATCGGGGTCGGTATTCCGAAACCGTTGATTCCATCCTATATGACAGTGCGGATGGTTACGCTCAGGCACGGCTTCTGTATCTGCAAAATCGGCGCTATCAACTGGGCGAAACTCCACCCGACGCATCGTTCGAGGATCCCTATGCCAAGTGACAGAAAAAACGACTCTCTCTACCTGACCCGCCGCGCCTTTGGTGCCGGTTTGGCGGCTGGCACCGGGTTTCTGGCGTTTGCCCTGCCGGTTCAGGCGCTGACCGTCGATCAGGCCCGCGCGCTGATCGACAAGGCGATTTCCGAGGTTAATGCCACGATCAACTCTGGCAAAACCGAACAGCAGATGTATGGCGACTTCGAGCGTATCTTTCTGACCTATGCCGATGTGCCGACGATTGCGCGGTCTGCTTTGGGCGTAGCGTCGAAATCAGCCTCGGCCGCACAGATGCAGGCGTTCACCACGGCGTACACCGGCTATCTCAGCCGCAAATACGGTCGGCGGTTCCGCGAGTTCATCGGTGGCAAGATCGAGGTTACGGACGCACGCCCCTACAAGTCGTATTACGAGGTGATCTCGACCGCGACATTGCAGGGCGAGGCACCGTTTGACCTGCGCTGGTGGGTTGGCGACAAGTCGGGCCGACAGTTGTTCTTCAACATCATCATCGAAGGCGTGAACATGCTGGGGTCAGAGCGGACAGAAGTCGGCTCGCTGCTCGACAAGAACGGCGGCAATATTGACAAGCTGATCGCAGAACTGAAAGTCTCCTGAAGTTTCAGGATGTCATTTGTAAGGCCGCGCGATTGCGCGGCCTTTTGTCATTCAGTTACCTTTGCCAAGGATGTCTTTCAGGATCGACATGATCGGGTCGTCCTGCCTTTGACGCCGACGCTGCTGCCCCGGAACGGCGGGTTGGGCACCGGCCAGCGGATCGACCGATTGAGGGTCATACAGCGGATCAGATTGAGGGTCATACAGCGGAGCAGATTGCGGGTCATATTGCGGATCGGATGCTACGTCTGACGTTGGCGGTTGGCGTGCGACAGGCACGATGACCGGCAGATCTTTCCGCGGCAAACCATCTTCCACCCGCGTCATCACCTCGTGCCAGATTTGGGCGGGCAATCCGCCACCGGTGACGCCGACAAGCGGCGTGTTGTCGTCATAGCCCATCCACACACCAGTGACGTAATCGGCGGTGAAGCCGATGAACCAGGCGTCGCGTCCAGCCGTGGTGGTGCCGGTCTTGCCTGCAACCTGACGGCCATCCAGCGCCGCGCGCCCGCCTGTGCCGCCATTGACGACTTGCATCATCATCCAGGTCAGCTCTTGGGCCGCAGTCTCGGAAATCACCCGTTCGCCAATCCCGCCGCCCTGCCCGATCAGGGGGTCTTGTTGCCCTTTCAGCCGCAGTTCGGTCAGGCCATACGGTGTAACTGCAGACCCGCCGTTCAGGATGCCGGCATAGGCGCCGGTCATTTCCAGCAACGTCGCCTCAGACGCGCCCAAAGCCAGCGCCGGACCGGCGGCGAGGTCGGACTTGATGCCAAACCCCTCCGCGACGGCACGGACAGCATCGCGGCCAACCGCTTCGCTGACGCGAACAGCAGGGACGTTGCGGCTTTCCTGCAAGGCTTGGGTCAGTGTGATCAGGCCCTTGAACTGATGGTCATAATTGTCTGGTGTCCAGTTGCCAGAGCCTGGGATGTTGATCGTCAGAGGCGTATCCTCAACATAGTCCATCGGGCTCCACCCCAGATCCAGTGCGGCCGCATACACGAAAGGTTTGAAGCTGGACCCGGTTTGCCGCAGCGCCTGGGTCGCCCGGTTGAACGACCCCGCCAGCGCGATTTTCCGCCCCCCGACCATCGCACGAACCGCGCCATCCGCGCTCATCACGACGATGGCAGCCTGCGCGTTCGACCCCGCCTTCAGCTTGGTCGCAAAGACCGCATCCAGCGCATCCTCAGCGGCCTTTTGCAGCCTTTGGTCCAGCGTGGTCTTGACGATCACATCCTCGGTCGTCTCTGACCCCAGATAGGTCGGCGTGCTTTCCATGACCCAGTCGGCAAAGAAGCCG
>JBDSXE010000231.1:0-7512 GCA_039926325.1 Paracoccaceae bacterium
TCCGCAAACTGCGGTACCCACTGGTACGGCCAAGATCACCTTGACCGGGATTGACAAGCTGAACGCCGCTTTGGCAAACGCGCCGGACGACATCAAAGGGCAGGCCACGATGGGCATCGGAATGGCGCAAGGTATGGCCAAGCCGGGCGACAACGGCGCGTTGGTGTGGGAGATTGACGCAAGCAGGCCGGGTAGCCTTTCGGTCAATGGCACGCAAATGATGGGCGGCAATTGATGGCGACAGCAGTTCTAACGATCACGCGGGAAAGCCCGCTTGATCCCGACCTAGCGATCCTGATGGCCCGTCACGTCGCCGACATGCATTTCGACACCCCTCCGGAAAGCATTCACATGATGGACGCCAGCCAGTTGGCGATCCCAGAGGTGCAGTTCTACGTCATGCGAGAGGCGGGACAGCCGGTGGGCATGGGGGCATTCAAACGGATGGACGCCACCCATGCAGAGATCAAGTCAATGCACATCCTGGCCGAACTGCGCGGGCGTGGCCTGTCACGGGTGATGCTGGACCATCTGGTGAGCGAGGCGGTGGTCGCGGGACTGCGGCGGCTTAGCCTTGAAACGGGCGCGCAAGCCATGTTCGCCCCAGCACGCGGGCTGTACGCCAAAGCGGGTTTTGCGGAATGCCCGCCCTTCGGCACCTACGCGCTGGACCCAAATTCGGTTTACATGACGCGCAGCCTTGCATAGTGCGATCTGTGCCTGAAGCATGTAACGAAAGCGCGGCTCCGTAGCTCAACTGGATAGAGCAAGGACCTTCTAAGTCCGAGGTTGAGGGTTCGATTCCTTCCGGGGCCGCCAAAATCACGCTTTGACCGGCGCGCCTCCCGCGAAGCGGTTGCCATGACGATAGTCGCATGGCGCTTCTTGCATCTGCAAATGCAGGCCGGTCCCAGTGAATGGATTTGCGCGGGCGACGTCTTCGTCGAACTCGATCCCAAGGCCGGGCGCTTCGGGCGGGATTATATAGCCGTCCTGCCATTCGATGCTGTGCTTGATCAGTTTCAGATGGAATTCGCCGCCAGTCTGAATGGTTTCCGCCATCAGCAAGTTCGGAATCGAGGTGGCGAAGTGGACGTTCGCCGCCCATTCAACTGGACCAGCGTAAAGATGCGGCGCCATTTCCGCGTTGTAAACCTCGGCAATGGCTGCGATTTTTTTAGCCTCCCATATGCCGCCGACGCGACCGAGTGCGGGTTGCAGGATCTTGACGCCGCCAGCCCGCAACAGCGTGCCGAACTCTGCCTTGGTGGTCAGACGCTCTCCCGTCGCTAAGGGAATACGGACCTGTCGCGCCACTTCGGCAAACTCCAGCAGGTTGTCCGGCGGGATCGGTTCTTCATACCACAGTGGGTTGTAGGGCTCTAACTCGCGCCCCAAGCGGATCGCGCCCGGCGTGGTGAACTGGCCGTGGGTACCGAACAGAAGGTCGGCCCTGTCGCCAACGGCCTCACGGATCGCTTTGCAGAAGGCGACGGAGCGGCTGATGTCGGTCATCGCGGGTTCATGGCCGCCATGAATCGTGTAGGGACCAGCGGGGTCGAATTTCACGGCGGTAAACCCAAGCGCAATGCAACGCGCCGCCTCTGCGGCCTGCATGTCAGGGTTGACCCAGAACTCTGCAGCATCCTGATTGGGTTCGGGGTAGAGGTAGGTGTATGAGCGGATACGTTCGTTCATCTTTCCGCCAAGCAGCGCCCAAACCGGGCGATTGCGCGCCTTGCCCAAGATATCCCAGCAGGCGATTTCCAGCCCGGAAAAGGCACCCATCACTGTGGGATCAGGCCGTTGGGTAAAGCCGGCAGAATAGGCGCGGCGGTACATCAGCTCGATATCTTCGGGATTCGATCCCAGCATGTGCCGTTCAAAAACGTCTTCGATAACGGCTTTCATCGCCGTGGGTCCAACGGTCGACGCATAGCACTCACCGTAGCCGACAATTCCGTTGTCGGTCGTCAGCTTGGTGAAAATCCAGTAGCGCCCGCCCCATCCCGGCGCGGGCGGGGCTACGACGAAAATCTCCAGATCCTTGAGCCTCATGGTACCCCTCCGTTTTCCGCAGGCTAGGGGCTAATTTGTCGGTGCTCGCGCGTTCTGGCGACAGGGTTGGTACGGCAGCGACTAGGGCCCGGGACTTTCGCCAGATCAGATATGGCCGATGTCGTGCAGGAACATCTTCAGCAAAGCGGCAAATTCGGCTGGCTTTTCGACCATCGGCAAGTGGCCCGTTCCGCGCATCAGGGCAAACTGGTGACCGGGGATCAAGTCTGCGGTTTCTCGGACCAGATCAGGTGGAGTGGTGCCGTCATTTGCGCCCGCAATTACCAAGGCAGGAAGGCGCAGGCTGGCCGTCGTTGTATAAAAATCGGTCCCCGCGATGGCTGCGGCACATCCGATCCAGCCGTCAGGATCGGTCGCTGTCAGCAGACAGCGCAAATAGGGCAGGGCGGGATTGTTGCGAAAGTCCGCCCCCAACATGCGCTGCATCGCCCCTTCGGCATAAGTGTTCAACCCGAATTTGCGGATTTCGTCGATCCGATCGTGCCACATCTGAGGTGTCCCTATCCGTGCGGCAGTGTTCGACAAAACCACCGCCCGTACTTGGTCAAGTCGCTTGACCGCCAACCCCTGTGCAACCAATCCTCCAAGCGAAACGCCGATTACAACGGCATCTTTCAGGCCGAAATGGTCCATCAGCCTTTCACAATCGCGCACCAGCGTTCCCATTGCATAGGGCGGCGCAGGAGTGTCAGACCCGCCGTGCCCGCGATGGTCGAAAACGAGCGTGCGGTAGCGCCCTGTCAGATGCGATAGCACGCCGTCCCAGATCGTCAGGTCGGTTCCAAGGGCATGTACGAAGACAACAGCGGGACCATCCGTCGGCCCATCAACACGCGCATTGATGCGGATATCGGAAAGTGAAACCATCGGCATTTGTTCGATTCCATCAAGGGCGGTTTCTTGCAGTGCACAGTAATTATCTAGGTTTATCAAATCGGTAACACAATAGGTTCATGTGAACCTCTGTCGCGCAAGTTCGCCGAAACATTGGATATATGTTATGTATCAAACTTCTCAAGCGTCGCTCGAAAGACCGTCGGCTCCACATTTCCACCGGATGCCGTGCAAACGACGGTGTCAGGCAAATCCTGCCGGAACAGTGCGGCGGCCAGTGCCACTGCACCCCCAGGCTCTATGACAATCCGCAAGTGGGCGAACGCCAGCGACATCGCCCGCAATGCCTCGTCGTCCTGTACGACAAGTCCGGGGCCGCACAACCGTTTCAAAATCGGAAAGGTGATCAGGCCAGGCGAAGGGGTGACGATCGCATCGCAGATCGAACCCTGAAGCGCCGCATTTCGCTCGATCTTGCCAGAGGCCAGTGACCTTGCGACGTCGTCAAACCCAAATGGCTCTGCGGGCCTGACCCGCAAATGCGGCGCACGAGCCTCCAGCGCCAGCGCGATCCCCGCCGTTAGGCCGCCACCCCCGCAACAGGTGATCACTTCGGCAGCGGTGATCCCGGCCTCAACCGCCTGCTCGGCAATTTCCAGCCCCACAGTGCCCTGCCCGGCAATCACCTGTGGTTCGTCGTAGGGCTTGATCAGTGTCAGCCCGCGTTCCGCTGCCAAAGCCGCACCAATCACATCGCGATCCTGCGTGGCGCGGTCGTATAAAACGACCTCAGCGCCATAAGCCCGTGTGTTGGCAATCTTGACCGTTGGCGCATTTGCGGGCATCACGATGACTGCTGGAACGCGGTGCAAGGCAGCGGCCCATGCCACGCCCTGCGCGTGATTTCCCGACGAAAACGCAATCACGCCACGGGTGCGAACCTCCTGCGGCAACGCGGTGAGGGCAGACCATGCCCCGCGAAATTTGAAGCTGCCGGTCCACTGCAGACACTCTGCCTTAACAAATATCCGTCGCCCTGCAATCCTGTCCAGCAGCGGCGAATTCAGCAGCGGTGTCCGACGCACATGGCCTTTCAACCGCAGGGCCGCAGCGTCAATCATCACTATGTCAGTCATGTCAGGGCTTTCAGGAATGCGGCAATGACGCCAAGGCTTTCCGGTTCGTCCAGAAACGGCACGTGCGCGCGGTTGGGGATGTTGGCAAAAAACATATCGGGCCTGCGACGGCGCATCTCGTCCGCCGTGGACTGTGTAAGCAGATCAGAGTTTGCGCCACGGATCAGCGCCAGCGGCAGCCCGGCACAGGCGTCAAACAGCGGCCAGAGGTCCACCGCTGAGGCATTCATGCCCGCCATAAACGCATTGCGCAAGGCAGGGTCGTAAGTAATTCGCAACCCGTCTGGCGTAACCTTGGCATGTTTCGCGGCCTCATCCGCCCAACGACGGTCCGAAACGCCTGCAAACCCCGGTGCGTTTCTTGCCAGCCGCGCCGCATAGTGCGCCAGATCATGCGCCGCCGGATTGCGCCCGACATAGGTGGCGATCCGGTCAAGTCCCGCCCGTTCAATCACCGGCCCCACGTCGTTCAGGCACAGTCCCAAGAGCCGCGGCTTGGCAAGATGGGCTAGAAGCATTCCGATCAACCCCCCGCGAGAGGTGCCGATCACAGCGACTTGCGCCACCCCAAGGTGATCCAGCAGTGCCAAGGCGTCGTGCGCCTCGCGCAATATCGTATAGCTTGCGGCGCCAGTCCAGTCACTGCCGCCCCGGCCACGATAGTCCATGCGAATGACCTGCAAGGGCGCCAGATGGGGCAGCAAGTAGTCGAAATCCGCCATTGTCCGGGTCAGCCCTGGCAAGCACAGCAGCGCGCGGCCATCGCCCTGAACGTCAAAGGCGATGCGAGTTCCGTCGGATGTGGTGAAATGCTGGGTCATGACTGCGGCAATCAAGCACGGCACACGCTTGGGCGAAAGGGGGTGCGGCGCTTGCGGTGCGGGCCATGTGGGCATAGACGCACCGGGCGAAGGCGAGGTAGCAGATGGCGTATCAGGACGGCAACGAAGACCGGGCGAAATCGCGGCAAGTCGGCGCGCTGCGAGGCCTGGCCCCATTCATCCGTCCCTATCGTGGTATGGTACTCATGGCGGGACTGGCCCTGATACTGACCGCGTCGGTCAGTCTGGTGCTGCCACTGGCAGTGCGCCGGGTGATCGACAACTTTGGTGGCGAACGCGCAGTGCTGCTGGACCAATATTTCGGCGCGGCCCTGGGGATTGCCCTGATCCTGGCGGTTGGCACGGGTGTTCGATACTATTTCGTTACGCGCTTGGGCGAGCGGGTTGTCGCAGATATCCGCCGCGCCTTGTTTGATCGCGTCATCGGCATGAGCCCCGCCTATTTCGAAAACATCATGACCGGCGAGGTGCTTAGCCGCATCACCACCGACACGACGCTGATCCTGTCAGTGATAGGCTCGTCGGTTTCGGTCGCTCTTCGCAACGTCCTGATGCTGGTGGGCGGGCTGGTGCTGTTGATGCTGACCTCGACCAAGCTGACGCTGATGGTGCTGTTGATCGTCCCCGCCGTGGTCGTTCCCATCGTCGTTCTGGGACGGCGTGTCAGGGCGTCGTCAAGGGAAAATCAGGACTGGATTGCCCAATCATCAGGTAAGGCGTCAGAGGCGTTGAGCGCTGTTCAGACTGTGCAAGCCTTCACGCACGAAAACCGCACGCGGGCGGATTTTGCCATTATCACTGAGAAAAGCTTTGATAGCGCGCTGAACCGCATTGGCGTCAGGTCGGTGATGACCTTCATCGTGATTTTCCTGGCGTTTGCCGGTGTGGTCGGCGTGCTGTGGATCGGCGCGCATGATGTGCGTGCGGGCGTCATGACTGCCGGCCAATTGGTGCAGTTTGTGATCTATGCTGTGATGGTGGCCGGAGCGGTTGGCGCATTGTCGGAGATTTGGGGAGAGTTGCAGCGGGCGGCAGGTGCGACCGAGCGGCTGGTTGAAATGCTGAACGCGAAAGATCCCGTACAGGACCGCGCTGAAACCAAAGCTCTACCACGGCCAATACGCGGCGAAGTGCGGTTCCAGAACGTCGGCTTTGCCTATCCGGCACGGCTTGGCACGTCTGCCATTCGCAAGGTCACGCTGCTGATCAATCCGGGCGAGACGGTGGCGCTGGTCGGCCCGTCCGGTGCGGGGAAATCGACAATCTTCCAACTACTTTTGCGGTTTTTCGATCCGCAAGAGGGTGCGATCTTGCTGGATGATATCGACCTGCGTGATCTGTCCCGCGCCGATTTCCGGTCGGCAATGGCGCTGGTGCCGCAAGATCCGGTGATTTTCGCGACTTCCGCCCGCGAGAACATCCGCTTTGGCCGTCCCGATGCGACTGATGCTGAAGTGGAAACCGCGGCACAGGCCGCAGCGGCGCACGATTTCATCATGAATTCGCCCGGCGGCTATGACAGCTTTCTGGGCGAGCGTGGGGTTATGCTGTCAGGCGGGCAAAAGCAGCGGGTGGCGATTGCCAGAGCGATCCTGCGCGATGCCAAGGTGCTGTTGCTGGACGAGGCGACCTCTGCGCTGGACGCTGAAAGCGAACGAGCGGTGCAACAGGCGGTCGAACGGCTGGCTGTGGGTCGCACCGTTCTGGTCGTTGCCCACAGGCTGGCCACCGTAAAGCGGGCCGACCGGATTGTCGTTTTGGATCAGGGCCAGATCGTCGCCATTGGCACGCATGATGCACTGGTGGCGGAAGGTGGGCTTTACGCACGGTTGGCTCGGTTGCAATTTACCGATGGCGCTGCCTGATCGCGGGAGTATCCCGTAATTTGGTCAAAAAGGTGCGGATTTCCTTGAGAATGGCCGCATCTTCGAAGGCTGCCAGATCCGCTTCCCCGCGCGGTTTTGCAGCGTCCAGCGCGGTCAGCAACTCCTGACGCTGCTGTTCGTGCACACTAGTCAGCGGAAATCGCGCAGCTTCTTGCAACAGCAACACCGCCTCGTGCAGCTTTCGCATGACCCGAAATGCTTTCTCCATCCTCGGCATCAGTAACGGGTCGTCGCGCCAGCTTTTCCCGCCAAAAACTTGCTGCACCACCCGTTGCCCTGCACCGTGGCAGTCGAACTGAATGCAGCCGGGAAATCCTTGCGGCAAACTTGCATGGATCGTGCAAAGGTTATCGGGCGCCAGGTTGCGGCACGGCACGCCCGCTGGTTTCGAAAACCCGAATGCCGTGGACTTGTCGAACGGCAACAACACACAGCACAGCGCGGCGCACCGACTGCAATCAGCATGAAGATCAATGTTACCCAAGCTTTGGTCCTGATTTGCCCGAAGTCGAACAGTGCCGGGTCGCGGCACCCCGCGCAACTGGCAATGATTGTCCAACAACCCGTGCTTTTCCTTGGCAATGGATGCGTTTGGCCCCATCTTCGCTAAAACGATAGGCGCCAAATGACGCTGGTGGGGGGAATAATGGGCAGTTTTAGAAATGCCGACGACATCAAGGCGATCGAAGCCGAAGCGTCGTGGGATCAGCGCAACGTTGCCCGGACGATGTATCA
>JBDSXE010000232.1:0-4061 GCA_039926325.1 Paracoccaceae bacterium
ACAAGGTCCAGCGTCACGCCAGCTTTCGGACCGGCATTGCCAAGCGAGCGAACGACGACGTGCAGGCCATCGACACCGCTGAGGGTGGTCAAGCCAAGGTCGGACACCACAAACCACTGCCAGCTTGCAGGTGTTACATAAGGGTCAACGCCGGGGACGGCGGCGCGCAGGGCATATATACCTGCGGGCTGGCCCTTGATCGCATCGGTCAGCGGCAGACGCGTTGTGACATCCTTGTTGACGTCCTGCCCCACAGTGGCGGTGCCGTTCCAGATTTTGGTGCCCATCTGGTTTTCGAAATCATATTCTTGATAGTCATACATCGGCGTGTCGAAATAGCCGCCCTGCATGATCCGCAGCAGGTTGCGGTCGGTGACCTTGTACACTTCAAGGTCAAGCTTGGTGGTGTTGACGGTCACGACCGGAATCGCCGCATCGCCCGTGCGCGGCAGGACATAGCCGCGGCCAGTGAAGCGGATGCCGGGGCTGCGATCCTTGATATAGGCGGTGATCGGCACGGATTTCGCCAATGTCTGACCGTCGGCGGCGGGAAGCCCCTCGCGGAAGGTCACGGTATAGCGCGAACCGGGGTTTATCCCCTCGACACAGAGCTGGCGGTAGCCGTCGGACGATACCGACATGCCAGCGTCAGGCAGCTGGACGAAAGTGCCGTAATCCACGCCCGATTTCACGAGGTCTTCGGAAAAGTTCGCGCAGATGCGCGGGCGGTCGGTGTCGGTCTGCACCGCATTATCGACGACGCGGAAGCCGTATTTGCCGATGGCATCATCCAGCGCCTTGCCGGTGTCATCGCGTGGTTGCAGTTGCTGAGCCAGACGCAGCGCCTGCACAGTATCGCGGCCCCGGTCGATTTTCTCCAGCGCCTGACCCATCGTCACAAGGATGGTGTGCTGCTGTGGTTTTGAATTGGACCGCAGGTAGGCGTTGATGGTTGCGCGAAAAGCGGTGTCACGCATGGTGGCCGCGTTGTCCGTGTCATTTTCAGCGGCAGCCAGTAGCAGGCGGGCGTATTCCTGCCAGTTGGCGGCGGTATCCTGCACATTAAGCGCGGCCCCGACAAAGCGGTAAGCGCCGTCAAGATCGCCTTTCGTCTCTGCATCCTTGGCGGACGACAGGTGTTCCTCTGCCGTGAAGCCATCGGTCACATGCAGGTTGGCTATGTTCTTGGCAAGGTCAGTGGCAGGCGTGACGTCATAATCGGGCAGGAAGACGAGTTCGGGGCGGCGGGTTTCGGCCAGTGCTTCAGCGCCCTTGTCAGCCTTGATCACGACACCAGCATAAGCGCCGTCAAAGGCAACAGGATCACCAGCACCCTTTTTCGGAAAGCACGAACCGTTGTTGGTGTTGAAGGTAAAGGCGTCGCACTGCTTGTTGGTCAGGCAGGCGGTTTCACATGCCTCTAGCGTGGTGTCGAAGATCGAGGACAGGTCACCACCCGGCATGTCGGTATTTTCGCTGAGCGCCAGTCGTTTGGCCGGGATGAGATCGTCAGCCAATGTCAGGCCGGTGCCCGACAGGAACAGGCCGAGTGACAGGGCAGCCAGTGACCGCAAAGCAATACCACGCATCGAAATTCCCCTTCAAAAGCTCGCGCGAAACATCGCATGGCACGGGCGCGCTTCGCAAGGATTCTGATGCGCTGGTTTTTCGGAATGAGACAGGCGGAAATGAACGGGCGTTAAGGTGGCGTTTACCTGACTGCGGCAAGTTGCCAAGGAATGCAGGCGCCAGAAGGCAGTGCGGGACAGTGATAGATATTGCGGATCGGCTGGCGAAAGAACGGCGTGCGCGGCTGGCGGCGGAACGCTTGCTGGAACACAAAAGCCGGGAATTGTATGCCGCCCACGAAAAGCTGGGTCTGCATGCACGGTCGCTGTCGGATCAGATCGTGGTCCAGCGTGAGGTGACAAGGTCGGCATTGACCGAGGCAGAGGTGCTGAAAGGCCAGAATTCCCGCTTCGTGCAGGATCTGGACCGCGCCCACACCGCGGCTGTGATGGCCGAACGACGGCTGTGGGACTCGATCAACGCGATCAACGACGGCTTTGCGGTCTACGATGCCGATCTGCGGTTGGTCGCGGCGAACAACGCCTACATGGGGTCAATGGACGGGTTGCCGGTGGCGCCGGGGATCGCCTATGCCGACATGGTGCGAATGGTTGCATCCTCTGGCCGGGTAGCACTGGGCGAAGTGTCGGTTGACGACTTTGTCGCCGGGATGGTGGCGCGGCTTGACGACGACCAGATTGAACCGGTGACGGTGCAGATGGTCGGCGGCCGCTGGATGCGGCATGTCAACCGGCGGGCCCGCGACGGTGATCTGGTCACGCTTGCCGTTGATATCACAGAACAAATGCGGATATGGGCGGCGATCGAGGCGATCCCCGACGGCTTTGTGCTATATGACCGGGAGGAGCGGCTTTTGACCTGCAACCAACGCTATCGCGACATTTATCCGATGTCGGCCCCCGCCATGCAGCCGGGTGCGAAGTTCGAGGATATCCTGCGCTATGGCCTGACGCGCGGCCAGCATCCTGACGCGGTGGGGCAGGAAGATGAATGGCTGGCGCAACGGCTGGATCAGCACCGCAACCCCGTGGGTCCGCAAGAGCAACGGCTTGCGGATGGGCGCTGGATACGGACGCAGGACCATGTCACGCCAGATGGAGGCAGGGTCGGCCTACGCGTGGATATCACGCCGATGAAGGAACAACAGGTGGCGCTGCTGGCAGCCCGAGAGGCAGCAGAGGCCGCCAACCGGGCGAAGTCGGCGTTTCTGGCGAACATGAGCCACGAGATCCGCACGCCGATGAACGGCGTGGTGGGCATGGCGGAACTGCTGTGCGATTCCAGCCTGACACCCGAGCAACGGCTGTTTGCCGAAACGATACGATCCTCGGGCGAGTCGTTGCTGGTCATCATCAACGACATCCTCGACTATTCCAGGATCGAGGCGGAGCGGCTGACTCTGTATCCTGAACCTTTTGATCTGGAACGGATCATCCACGAAGTCGTCATGCTGTTGCAGCCCGGGGCGCGCAGCCGGGGGATTGATCTGATGATCGACTTTGACATGTTCCTGCCAACGCGGTTTGTCGGCGATCCGGGGCGGCTGCGGCAGGTTTTGACCAATCTGGTCGGCAATGCCGTCAAATTCACCGAGGTTGGCCATGTGCTGATCCGGATTGTCGGGCTGGAGGCAGAGCCGGGACACCAGCAACTGCACGTGACGGTGGAAGACACTGGAATTGGCATTGGGGCAGAGAATCTGGGGCTGATCTTTGGCGAGTTCAATCAGGTGGAAAGCCAGTCGAACCGGAAGTTTGAGGGGACCGGACTGGGGCTGGCGATCACGCAGCGGCTGATCGAGCGGATGGGAGGCGAGGTCTGGGTCGACAGCGAGTTGGCCAAGGGATCATGTTTCGGCTTTCGCGTGACATTGCCGGTGGCAGAAGGCGCCGCCGCACCGCATCTGCCGATTGATCTGCGCCGGGTGCTGGTGGTCGACGATCAGTTCATCAACCGCACCATTCTGGAGCGCCAGCTGGTGCCATGCGGAATTGCAGTGACGCTGTGCCGGTCCGGTGCCGACGCGCTGGAGGTTCTGGCGCGAGATCAGGCGTTTGATGCCGTGCTGACCGACCACGCGATGCCGGGCATGGACGGGCTGGCGCTGGCGTTGCGGGTGCGTGCGCAGGGGCTGTCGATGCCGATCGTGCTGCTCAGTTCAAACGCGGCACTGGCGCGCGACGGGGCCGGGTCGGAGGAACTGGCGGCGATCATCCAGAAGCCGATCCTGCGGGCTGATCTGTATCGGCAGCTAAAGGATTTGAGTGGGCCGGTCGTTGAGGTGGTTGCCGTCGCTTCGGTCGGGTCACGGGCGATGCGGGTGCTGACGGCCGAAGACAACCGGACCAACCAGCTGGTATTTCAGAAGATGGTCAAGGATATGGATATCGACCTTGTCTTTGCCGGAAACGGCCGGGAAGCGGTGGAGTTGTATGAAAGCTTTCAGCCTGACCATGATTTTCATGGATATC
>JBDSXE010000233.1:0-4263 GCA_039926325.1 Paracoccaceae bacterium
GGGTGTGATTTGCGAAGTCATGAACGATGACGGCACAATGGCGCGGTTGCCGGACCTGATCGCGTTCGGGCAGAAGCACGGTCTGAAGATCGGCACGATTTCGGACCTGATCGCCTATCGCCGTCGCCATGACAACCTGATCCGCGAACGCGCGGTCAAGCGGGTGCATTCGGTGCATGGCGGCGAATGGCTGATGCGGATATTCAGCGACGAGACGCATGGCGACGAGCATATCGTGCTGACCAAGGGCGATCTGTCGGGCGATGCGCCGGTGCTGGTGCGGGTTCATACACTGAACCCGATCGAGGATGTGCTGGGGATCGGGTCGGCGCATGTCGGCGACCTGGCCGGGGCGATGAGGATCATTGCGGCCGAAGGGCGCGGGGCCGTTGTGCTGCTGCGCGATACGACGATGAAGGTTGTGCTGGAGGGAGAGGTTTCGCCGCAGACCTTGCGTCAGTACGGGTTGGGGGCGCAGATACTGTCGACGCTGGGGCTGACGAAAATCACCCTCGTCAGCAATTCCAAAGCGCCGAAAGTGGTCGGGCTGGAGGCTTATGGCCTGACCATTGCCGGAACCAAAGCGATAACGGAGTAGATCATGGCCGCGAGTGAAACCCATTATGTGCTGGCGCTGCCGAAGTTTGATCAGCCGGTGAAATTGCTGATCGTGGTGGCACCGTACTACAAGGACATCACCGATCAGCTGGTGGCAGGCGCGCAAGGCGTGGCGGCGCAGTGCGGTGCCGAGGTCGAGGTGCTGGAAGTGCCGGGCGCGCTGGAGGTGCCGTCGGCGATAGCACTGGCGGAGCGGCTGGCAGAGTTTGACGGCTATGTGGCGCTTGGCTGCGTGATCCGTGGCGAGACGACGCATTATGACACGGTGTGCAACGATTCGAGCCGCGCGCTGAGCCTGCTGGGGTTGCAGGGCGCGTGCATCGGCAATGGCATCCTGACCGTGGAAAACCGCGAGCAAGCGGTGGTCCGGGCAGAGGCAGCGGGCCAGAACAAGGGCGGCGGCGCTGCGGCTGCCGCGCTGCATCTGGTGGCGATTTCGCGCAAATGGGTCAGCGCGTCCAAAAGTATCGGGTTCCGCGCATGAAAGAGCCCAGTGCTTCCAAGGCCACCAAATCCGAGATCAAGCGCCAGATGAAATCGGCGTCGCGGCTGTATGCGGTGCAAGCGCTGTTCCAGATGGAATCGTCAGGCCAGACGGTCGAGGGCGTGACCGCTGAATTTGAAAGCCACCGCTTTGGCGCTGTCTATGACGACGACGAGATGGTCGAGGGCGATGTGGAGCATTTCCGCGCCGTGGTCGGTCATGCCGTCAACTTTCAGGCCAGAATCGATCAGATGACGGACCGGGCGCTGGTAGCGAAATGGCCGATCGAACGGATTGATCCGGTGCTGCGTGCGCTGTTTCGGGCGGCTGGTGCAGAACTGGTCGAGATGGTGACGCCACCGCGCGTTGCGATCACCGAGTATGTCGATGTGGCGAAGGCCTTTTTTCCGGACGGAAAAGAGGCGAAGTTCGTCAACGCGGTGCTGGATCACATGGCGCACGAGGCCAAACCCGAAGGGTTCTAGGACAACTAGCAGTTGTTCTAGCATAAACGAGCTATTGGCTGAATTATGATAAGCGATTGGAACCTTTCGGGTTCTTGCGGATTTTCCTTGTGTACATCGCAGGAGATGTTCGGTGAGGGTTGTGTCGGCAGTCTTAGTGATATTGGCGTCGACCGTATCGATCGCGGCCGGGCAGACCACCGGTTTGACTTATGCCTGCTTGGCCTATGACAGCGTCGACGTGTACGACTTCAGCAACCCGCAGATTGCGCCCGGTCGGTCGGGTACGGCGTCGCTTGGCTATTTTGCTGATCCCGGAAACCGCGAGGCCACGGCGTTTTCGGTGGGCGGCAGGCTGCGCTATGCGGCGAACCAGATCGCCCAGAACATCACTTTCAAGCTGGACTTGGCGGAGGCAAAAGCCATGAAGCGGCGGAAGGAACTTTTCGCGGTTTACGATGTGACGCTTAACCTGCATCGCGCTTTATGGGTTCGCGACTGGCCGGGTCGCGAAGCACGGGCTCGCAGAGACGCCGGACGATGTTGCCGAGGATGACTTTCTTGGCTTTGGCGCCGGCTGCAGGATCTATGATACCGAAATGGTCGGCTGGAGAGTGCAGGCCGGTATCGGCGCAAGCTATCTTGAGGATGGCGTCGGGCATTCGAGCCTGGAGACGGGGTTGATAGCGTCTTCGCGGGTATTCTATGAGTTGGGCACCAAAGTGTTTCTGTCGAATGATACGGATATCCTGAAGACCGGAACTTCACTGCGGGTAAACAATGACCTTGGCATCAGCCTGAAGATGTCAGAGAGAATCGCGGCGCGGGTCAGCTACCTTACCGACTATAATGACAATCGGGCGGCTCGGACCGAGAACCGGATCGGGCTGTCGCTGGTCGCGGGGTTCTGAGTCGAGTCAAAATGCATCTGAAACGCAGGATTACCGCTGCCAAGATCGGATTCCGGCGAACCGCTAGTTTACAGACCAGATTTGCAGACAATCATGAAGAAATTGAGGCGGAATCTGGCCGTTCACGAAATTGGGGCTTCCGCTTGCAAAACGTCGTGCTAGCGTTACATCAACGTGACAGGTTCTGGAGGGATCATGATAAAAACTATTCTCAGCCTCGTTGCCGATGCTGCACATGCGATTGCTGTTGCGACCCTGCCGGTGCTGATGATGGTTGGTTTGGTCCCTGTTCCGGTGCCGGTGCGGGTGCGTGTGACGGAAAAACCGCGTCGTTGATTCGGGTTTTATTTGGCTGAATGGCGCGCAGATTGCGCGCCTTTTGCATTTGGTGGTGTGGGTAAAGGTGACGGGCCCGCAGCAACCGTGCAGACTGGGTTTTCCCGAGAGCCAGAGGTCTCAGGTGGGCGCCAGGTAGCAAGACCAGGATCCTGCCAGAGCCAGCCCCCGTTCACGTGCTTATCGGCCACTGGAAAAGTAGTCGCACACGAGAAGAGCAGCACCCGCCACCCCCTACATAGGCCGCCCGACATGCTATCGCAAGGCTTGCAGGATGTTCACCTTTGGTTCATGATCGTTAGATGAGTTTGGATCAGACAGCGAAAACTGATTTGGGGCCATCAATGCCGGGCCAGCGCCTTGCGCGTGGGGTGGCGCGAGCATTGCGGGCGCTGGACTTCGTGACCGTCGATGAACTGGTGCCGACGCCGGGACTGCGCGTTGACCTGATGGCACTGGGGCCGAAAGGCGAGGTCTGGGTGATCGAATGCAAATCAAGCCGGATGGATTTTCAGGTGGACCGCAAGTGGCAGGGCTATCTGGAATGGTGCGATCGGTTCTTCTGGGCCGTGGATGCGGACTTTCCGACCGAATTGCTGCCGGATGGCACGGGACTGATCCTTGCCGACGCCTATGATGCAGAGATTGTCCGCATGGGGGCAGAAACCCCGCTGGCGGCAGCGCGGCGCAAGGTGATGGTGCAGAAGTTTGCGCGACATGCGGCGTTGCGGTTGCAGGGTTTCCGCGATCCGGGGGTGGCTGCGTTCACGATCTGAAAGTGGATCAGCGCTTTTTCTTCGGCGCAGGCTTTGAGCCGACGGCGCGGGCAGCTTCGGCCGCGACGCGCAATTCCTCAGCGATTTCATCCGCTTCGTCCGGGTCAAAGTCGAGCGGCAGTTCGACGCCGCCGTCGGCCTCGATGAATATCCGCACCATGCCAAGATCGGTCGGAGCGATGGTGATGTTCGCCGCAATGTCGCTTTGTTTGTTGATATTCATGACGGCCCTCGGATCGTTGACTGGTGGCGGTTTGGGACAGGCCACGGGCGGAGTCAAGCGGTGGGGTCGTCCGGGTGTGCGAAGACGTGCGTTGTTGGCGAAGTGCAGTTACCTGCGTGTTGGCCGGGGATAGCTGATTTTGCGGTTGACCCCATAGCGGGTTGGCACTAATCCGACCTATATTGTGCCGCTTTAGCTCAGTTGGTTAGAGCGCTAGATTGTGGATCTAGAGGTCTCCCGTTCAAGCCGGGAAAGCGGTACCATAACTCCCAGATTATCGGCTGATGCGGCGGTTGCAGCGAGGCTTGCGATGGGATCGTTTGCCTCAGGCCGCCAGCGTTGCGGTTGAGGAGAAGAACATCGCCTGACTGACGGCAGAGCGGACCTGTTCTTCGGTGAAGGGCTTGGTGATCAGGAACGCCGGTTCGGGGCGTTGTCCGGTCAGCAGGCG
>JBDSXE010000234.1:0-2583 GCA_039926325.1 Paracoccaceae bacterium
CGGCCATCCGCATCGCAAGGTTGAGCAGCGACATCGCGGTGGTCGATTGCGGATATTTGTCCAGCACCGCCTCATAGCAGCGCACACGGGTGAAATGATCGACGTCGCCGGGTTTGGTCATCCCGACGATGGGATGGATCAAGAGGTTGGCCTGCGCCTCACGCGCGGCGCGGAAGGTCAGTTCCTGATGGGCGCGGTGCAGGGGGTTGCGGGTCTGGAACGCGACGACCTTGTCCCAGCCGACCTTGCGGAAATAAGCGCGCAGTTCGTTCGGGGTGTCACGGCGGGATTTGAAATCGTAGTGAATAGGTGCTGCCAGACCTTCGACCGGGCCACCCAGGTAGATCGGACCGGCAATGTTGTGCAGGTAATTGACGGCAGGATGCGCCAGATCGTCGGCACCAAAGACCTTGATGGCCTCGTTAGCCTTGTTCGGTACCCATTTGTCAGTGACGGTCATGACGGCAAGGATCACGCCTTCGTGGTCGCGCAGGGCGATCTTGCCGCCGGGGACCACTCCACCTGCAAATTTCTCGGTCACATCCAGCGTGATCGGCATTGGCCATAGCTTGCCATCAGCGGTCCGCATATTTTCGACGACACCGTTATAGTCAGCTTCGGACAGGAAACCCTTGAGCGGGGTAAAGCCGCCATTCATCAGCAGTTCCAGATCGCAAATCTGGCGTGACGTCAGATCCCAGGACGGCAGATCGCCCGCCTCGACCTTCAGCTTGGCGGCTGCTTCGGGAGCAACGTAAAGTTCGGTAATCGGGGCAAGGCTGGAAATCGACATCGGTGGCTCGCTTTTTGGGACATCATCGGCGGCGAACAATGCCGCAGTTCGTGCGGGCTTAGACTAAGAATGGGTCGGATATTCAAGCGGCGTTGGGTGGCGTGGCCTGAAAAAGGCGAAAATGCCGTCTGGAGAGGTGGATTTGGGCGTTCGTTGCGGCGAAGTCGTTCGGATTGGGCCAGCGTTCGGGCGGCAAGGCACGGCTTGGAACAGGCGAAAATAAAAGCCCCCTTCGGCAATGCGAAAGGGGCCGATATGCGACACGAAAAGGTGTCAGTGCACGTTGTTGCGACGGCGATCAGGCGATTTCAACGGCAACCTGCAGTGGCATTGCGGGAATATCCTCGTGTTCCGCCAACCAATGCTCTGCGTCCAGCGCGGCCATGCAGCCCATTCCGGCGCTGGTGACGGCCTGGCGGTAGTGGTGGTCGGTCAGGTCGCCAGCGGCAAAAACGCCGGGAATGGCCGTGCGGGTGGAACCCGGTTCGACGACGACGTAGCCGCCGTTGTGCAGGGGAAGCTGATCCTTCACCAGTTCGGAGGCGGGGGCATGGCCAATGGCGACGAAGAAACCAGCGCAGGGGATATCGGTAGTTTCACCCGTTTGCACGTTGCGAGCGCGGACGGCGGTGACGCCAAGTGGCGCTTCGGTCCCAAGAACTTCGGTGACGTCGTGGTGCCACAGCATGTGGATTTTCGGATGCTTGAACAGGCGGTCCTGCATGATCTTTTCGGCACGCAAGGTGCCGCGGCGGTGGATCAGCGTGACTTTGCTGGCGAAATTGGTCAGGAACAGCGCCTCTTCCACAGCGGTGTTGCCACCGCCGATCACCACGATTTCCTTACCGCGATAGAAAAATCCGTCGCAAGTGGCGCAGGCCGACACGCCGAAGCCCTTGAATTTCTCTTCGCTCGGCAAACCCAGCCACTTCGCCTGTGCGCCGGTCGCAAGGATTACGGCGTCGGCGGTGTAGGTCGTGCCGCTGTCGGCGGTGGCGGTGAAGGGGCGTTTTTGCAAATCGAGCCCAGTGATGTAGTCAGAGATAACCTCTGCCCCCATCGCCTTGGCGTGGCTTTCCATGCGGACCATCAGATCGGGGCCAAGGACGTGACTGTCACCGGGCCAGTTTTCAACGTCGGTCGTGATCGTCAACTGGCCGCCGGGGACAAGGCCCTGAATCAACACGGGTTCCAGCATGGCGCGCGCGGCATAGACGGCAGCGGTGTAGCCTGCGGGGCCAGAGCCAATGATCATAACTTTGCTGTGCCGTGTATTGCCCATTACCTGACCCTTCGTCTGTGGATGTACGGATATATGCTGCGTCGGCAGGCACGGCAAGGTCGCAGGGGTACGGGACGACACAACAAATCTTGCGTGGGTGTGAAATATAATTGCGCGAAACGGGGTAACATGATTACAGAACGACAAAGGGAGACTTGCAATGGCAGCCTCGAAACTAGACCCGATTGATCGGCGCATTCTGGCGGAACTTCAGGACGACGGCCGGATGACCAACGTCGAACTGGCGCGCCGGGTGGGGATTTCGGCGCCGCCCTGCCTGCGGCGGGTGCGGACACTGGAAGAGGCTGGGTATATCCGGGGCTATCATGCCGACATCAACGCGCGCGAGCTGGGGTTCGAGGTGCAGGTGTTTGCGATGGTGCGGTTGAACTCGCAGACCGAGGCGGATTTGGCGACGTTCGAGGCAAGGTGCAAGGCGTGGCCCTTGGTACGCGAGTGTCACATGCTGAACGGCGAGATAGATTTTATCCTGAAGTGCGTGGCTCCG
>JBDSXE010000235.1:0-11573 GCA_039926325.1 Paracoccaceae bacterium
GGCGCGGATCCATTCGAGTTCCTTTTCCATGACCTTTTGACGCGACTTGTCTTCACGGGCTTCTTGGATCAGGCGTTTGGCCTTTTGTTCCAGCCAAGCGGTGTAGTTGCCCTCGTACGGAATGCCACGGCCGCGGTCGAGTTCCAGAATCCAGCCGGTGATGTCGTCAAGGAAATAGCGGTCGTGGGTGACAATCAGGATGGTGCCGGTGTATTCCATCAGGTGCTTTTGCAGCCAGGCGATGGATTCGGCGTCAAGGTGGTTGGTCGGTTCGTCCAACAGCAGCATCTCGGGCGCTTCGAGCAGAAGTTGGCACAGGGCAACGCGGCGGCGCTCGCCACCTGACAGGGTTTCGACGTCGCTGTCGTCGGGCGGACAGCGCAAAGCCTCCATCGCGACATCGACCTGTGAGTCGAGATCCCAGAGGTTGGCGGCGTCGATCTGATCTTGCAGCGCGGCCATCTCATCCGCCGTCTCGTCCGTGTAGTTCATGGCGAGTTCGTTGTAGCGGTTCAGGATGGCGGTCTTTTTATAGAGGCCAAGCATGACGTTACCCCGCACGTCGAGCGTCGGATCAAGCTGGGGTTCCTGCGCCAGATAGCCGACCTTGACGCCTTTGGCGGCCCAGGCTTCGCCCTGAAAATCCTTGTCGATGCCGGCCATGATCTTGAGCAGGCTGGATTTGCCCGAGCCGTTGACGCCGACCACACCGATTTTCACGCCGGGCAGGAAGTTCAGTTTGATATTCTCAAACAGTTTCTTGCCGCCGGGATAGGCTTTGGACACTCCGTCCATGTGATAGACATACTGATAAGCGGCCATGATCGTGCTCCCTGCGGCTGGATGGCCCCCTGTAGCGGTTGGGGGGCGGCGCTGCAACGGCTAGAGGCGTTTGCCGAACCAATGGGTTGAGGGAAAGCCGGAATAGGCGGGGATCGGGTGCCAGCCGGTGGCGTGGTAGAGGGCGATCGCCTCTGGCAGGGCGGCGTTGGTGTCAAGGTTGAGGTGGTGGAGGTTCAGGGCGCGGGCTGCGTTTTCAACGGCGGTCATCAGGCGGCGGGCGAGGCCCTGACCACGGACGTCGGGGGCGACCCACAGGCGTTTGACCTCGCCCAAGCCGGGATCAAGGGTGCGGAGGGATACGCAACCGATGGGGAGGGTGTGTGAGAAGGCGATCAGGAAGGTGCCGTGGGGCGGGCGGTATTTATAGGCGTCGGGGTCAGGGAGGGGGAAAGTTTCGCGAGTGACGGCCTTGTCGGTAAGGAGTTGGAAGTAGGCGGCGAGGCATTGCAGGGCGGCGCGATCGTCGGGATCGGTGGGGCGGATTTCGACATGGGCGCGGTGGAGGGTGTCTATCGGCATGATGGCCGATAATAATCTGGTGGGTTGACGTGGGCAAGAAAGCAGTCGGTTTCTTTGCAGAAACCGCAGCGGACCCTTTGAAGGGGCCGAGACGGAATTTTCGAAAATTCCGGTGCGTGTACCGTTAGGCGGGGCGTGAGGCCATTTCGCCTCCGGCGGGAGTATTTGCGAAAAAGCAATTCGATAGCGGCCAAGCGTTGACTTTGCCGAGGTTTCCCTTTGACAAAGCATGAGGTTGCGGGGGGAGTTTGGTGCAAGGGTTTCCGAAGGCTCAGGCGGGGATGGTGGGGGGCCTTTTGGGCGGGTCGTTCGACCCGGCGCATGAGGGGCATGTCCATATCACGCGGCAGGCGATGAAGCGGCTGGGGCTGGACCGGGTGTGGTGGCTGGTGTCACCGGGCAATCCGCTGAAATCGCGCGCTCCGGCGGCGCTGGCGATGCGGATGATCCGCGCGCGGGAGGTGATGCACGATCCGGGCGTTGTCGTGACCGATCTGGAGGCGCGGCTGGGCACGCGGGCGACGATTGACACGATCCGGCGGTTGCAGGCGATCTATCCCGGCGTGCGGTTTGTCTGGATCATGGGGTCGGACAACCTTGTGCAGTTTCACCGCTGGAGCAGGTGGCGCGATATTCTGGCGGCAGTGCCGGTGGCGGTGATGGCGCGGCCCGGCGCCGGCCTTGCGGCCCTGCTGTCGGTGACAGCGCGGGCCTACCGTGCGTATGAAGTGGCGCGACCGGAAGGGCTGGGAGAGCGGCGGCCACCGGCGTGGTGTTTCGTGAACCTGCCGCTCAATTCCGCATCATCCAGTCAAATCCGGGCGCAGGGCAATTGGCGGCGGTGATTGCATTGGCCTCAATGGCCGGGATATCTGAAGCTGTCGGATCGGGAGTCGTTCTATGTCTGTGACGCGGCGCGGAGTTTTGGGCGGGCTTTTGGCGGGGGCGGCGTTGCCAGTCTGGGGCGAAGGGCTGCGGCCGATGCCGCGTCCGACCGCGAATGGCACAACAATTGCGACTGCGATCAAGGATGCGAACGATTTGGTCGCGGCGGCCAAACTGACTGGTATCACCGGGTATATCGTGGCCGACGTCAAGACGGGACGGGTGCTGGAGCAGGTGAATGCCGACACGCCGGTGCCACCAGCAAGCGTGGCGAAAACGATCACCTCGCTGTTCGCGCTGGAAAAGCTGGGGGGCGATCACCGCTTTACCACGCGGGTGATGGCGGTCGGGTCAATTCAGGGCAAACGGCTGACGGGCGATCTGGTACTAGCAGGCGGCGGCGACCCTACACTGGATTCCGACAAACTGGGCGATCTGGTGGCGGCGCTGGCACAGACCGGGTTGCGCGAGGTGACGGGGCGGTTTCTGGCCTATGCCGGGGCGTTGCCGAGCTTTGACCGGATCACGGAAGAGCAGCCGATTCAGGTTGGCTATGATCCGGGGCTGTCGGGGTTGTCGCTGAACTTCAACCGGGTCAACTTTGAATGGACCAAGGGCGGGGCGACCGTGCAGATGAATGCGCGGGGCGAACGATTTGTGCCTGCGGTCAAGATGGCGCGGATGGCGCTGGCGGATCGAGCCTCGCCTTTGTTCAGCTATCAGAAAGGTGCGGGGGTCGAGGATTGGTCGGTCGCGCGCGGCGGTCTGGGCCATGCGGGTAGTCGCTGGTTGCCGGTCAGGCAAGTCGCACCCTATGTGGCGGAGGTGTTCCAGACGCTGTGCGCGGCGCAGGGGATCGCGTTGCCAAACGCGCAGGTGGTGCAGGTATTGCCCGCGGGTGCCAAGGTGTTGGTACAGCGGCAGAGCGATGATCTGACCTCGATCCTGCGGGTGATGTTGCGGTTCTCAACCAACATTACCGCCGAGACGGTGGGACTGGCGGCGTCAGGGGCGGCAAGCCTGCCTGCGTCGGCGCAGATGATGGAGACGTGGGCGCAGGGGCGGTTGGGGTTGCAGGCGAATTTCGTCGATCATTCCGGACTGGGGTCGGTGTCGCGGGTGACGGCAGGCGGAATGATGCGGGCGTTGCTGGCGGGCGACAAACAGGCCGGGTTGCGCGGGATATTACGGAATGTCGGGATGCGGGACGAGCAGGGCAAGGCGGTGACAGGCGATCCGACCAAGGTGATCGGAAAAAGCGGGACGCTGAATTTCGTCTCGGGCCTTGTTGGGTTCATTGAACCGGTTGGTGGGCAGGATTTGTGCTTTGCGATCTTCAGTGCGGACCCGGCGCGACGGGAAGCGGTGCCGATGGCGCAGCGCGAAGAACCGGCAGGCGAGAACGCCTGGGTTGGGCGGGCGCATCTGCTGCAGGCGCGACTGATCCGGCGTTGGGCGGCGATGGTGTAAAGCGTCCAGATATGGACACTTTATTTAAGTATGCATTATCAGTATGTTATTGGTTTTTGTTTACCGAATTTTAGGAATATTTTCCCAAACCTGCGGTCATTCTTTAGCCAATCAGAGGGAACCTTTTCGGAATTGCCGCGTTTTGCAGGGCAACGACAGGGAAGGCGCTGCCATGATTTTTCTCAGCTGCAAGGGGATGCCCGTGGCGGCGTCCGGTTTTGCTTGGGGTTTTCTGGTCTGTTCAGTTGTACTGCCTAGCACCGACACTTCGGCGCGCTGCGACAAGATCGGCCGGGCGCAATGAACCAGCAATCTGGGCTGACCGAGATTCTGACGGATGCCGAACCCTTGTCGTGGAACGATCCGCTTGCCCCGCCGATCCGCTTTGATTTCTGGAGCGGGGGATCTCTGCACAAGGTCGGCGCTGATCTGGCGCATGATCCAAGCTTGGTTTTACCTGATTTCAAGCCGTTCAACTTTGGCCGCCGGATGCAGGGCAATCAGCGGGCCGTATTGCAAAATTATCTGAGCATCCTGAATGCCGCGCGCGGCAAGGCAATCGTTACCCCGGCAGCGGAATGGTTGTTGGACAATCACCACATCGTCGAGGAAAACTTTCGCCACTTGCGGCGAGATCTGGCGCCGAAGATTTACCGCAACCTGCCGCACCTGACGCTGGCCGATGGCACGAAAATCCCGCGCACACTGGCGTTGATGTGGATGTATGTGGCGGTCACGAATTCCGAAATAAGCGCCCACAGTCTGACAGAGTTGATCGAGGGGTTTCAGGAAACCCATGCGCTGACGATTGGTGAGTTGTGGGCGGTGCCGGCGCTGCTGAGGTTTGTATTGTTGGAAAACCTGCGCCGTTTGTCGGATCGGGTCGAAAATTCGCACCGCAGGCGGGTCGAGGCGAATGCTCTGGCGGATATGCTTCTGACGCTGGATGAGAGTGAAGTGCTGGCGCTGATGGAAACGCAAAAGGCGGCGTTTACCGGTATCACCTTTGTGTCACAGTTCTTATACCGGTTGCGGGATGGCAGCAATGCGCTGCCTGCTGCGTTGCACTGGCTGGAAAAGCGGCTGCACGAGGTTCATTTCGGGGCAGAGCAGGTCATCGGTGCGGAACATGCGCGCCAATCGTCGGGCAATGTGACGGTTGGCAATATCATCCGCAGTTTGCGGGTTGTGGACGATATCGACTGGTTCATCTGGTTCGAGGCCATCAGCCCGGTTGACCGTGTGCTGCGTAGTGGACGCGATTATGCCGAGTTGGACAAGACCACGCGCAACGCCTACCGCGAATGCATCGAACGGATCGCCCGCCGCTCGGATATGACCGAGATGGAGGTCACGCACGCCGCGCTGGATTGGGTCGGCAGGAACGGCAATATCGGTACGGTCTTGTTAGGTGACGATCTGGCGGCGTTTCAGGAGTTTTGCGGCTATCGCCCGCGCTGGAGCGAGCGGGGGCTGGCGCTGTATCGCAGGCTGGGGTGGCTGGGAGTTTTCCTGCCGGCATTGGCGGTTACCACGCTGATTGCAGTGATGATGGCGAATGCGATGAATGCAGGGCAGCATTTCGGCATGGACCTGCTGCTGATCCTACTGGCGCTGTTGCCTGCATCAGAGGCGGCGATGGGCATCGTCAACCTGATCGGGGCGAGGGCATTGCGGGCGCAGCGATTGCCGTCGCTGGATTATACCGAGGGCGTGCCGGAAACCGCGCGGACGCTGGTGGTCATTCCGTGCCTGCTGACCGGCTATGACGAGGTGGACAATCTGGTGCGGGCGCTGGAGCTGCATTATCTGGCGAACCCCAAAGGCGCGGTAGGCTTTGCACTGCTAAGCGATTGGGTCGACAGCCCGAGCGAGGCCAGCACCGGGGATCGCGAGATTCTGGACTATGCCCGCACGCAGGTGGATGCGCTGGCGGGACGCTATGCGGCGGATGGTCCGCGGCGGTTTTTTCTATTGCACCGCAGTCGGCTCTTCAACGCGGCGGATAAGGTCTGGATGGGCTGGGAGCGCAAGCGTGGCAAATTGGTCGAGCTGAACCAGTTGCTGCGGGGCGATACCGACACGTCGTTCATGCATACCGGCCCGCGCCCGATTGAGCGCGTGCGATATGTCGTGACGCTGGACGCCGACACCCGTTTGCCGCGCGATGCCATTCCGGCGCTGGTCGGCAAGATGGCCCATCCCGTCAACCACCCGGTCATCGACCCGAAATCGGGGCGACTGGTGCGCGGATACGGGATCATGCAGCCGCGCGTCACGCCTTCGTTGACGACGGGCGCCGAGGCGTCGCTGTTTCAACGGATATTCTCGGTGGACCGGGGGCTGGACCCCTATGCGTTCACGGTTTCGGACCTGTATCAGGATCTGTTGGGCGAGGGGTCTTATACCGGCAAGGGCATCTATGATGTCGACGCGTTCGAGGCCGAAACACTAGGCCGCGTCCCGGAAATTCAGGTGCTGTCGCATGATTTGCTGGAAGGGTCGCTGGCGCGGACGGCACTGGTGTCCGACGTGCGCTTTGTCGAGGATTTTCCGGTCGATTATCTGGTCGACACCTCGCGCCAGCACCGCTGGGTCCGGGGCGACTGGCAGTTGTTGCCGTTCGTACTGACACCCGGCAATGGACTGAACGGGTTGGCGCGGCTGAAGATGGTGGACAACTTGCGCCGATCATTGGTGGCGCCGGCATGGGTTGCGGCGTTGATCCTCAGCTGGGTGATGCTGCCAACGGCGCAGGCGGCGCAGTGGCAGATTTTGCTGGTGCTGAGCCTGTGCCTGACGCCGCTGATGACGGTCAGTGCCGGTCCGAAACCGTTGCAGGCGGTGGAATCCCAGCTTTGGCATTTTGGCGTGTTGTTGGCGGACGCGGTGGGGCGTTTGGCGGCAATCACCTTGCGGCTGAGCTTCATCGCGCATCAGTCGGCGGTTTCGATGGATGCGATTGTGCGGACGATGTACCGGCTGTTGATCAGCCGCCACAACCTGCTGGAATGGCGGACGGCGCGGCAGGCCGCGGCATCGGTCAAGGGCACGCGTGCGGCATATGTGCGGACAATGATCGCGTCACCGGCAATTGGCATCGCGGCGGTTCTGGTGGTGGCGGTGCTTAATCCGCAAAACCTGTATCTGGCGGGTGGGTTTGCGCTGCTGTGGATCGCGGCACCGTTGATCGCATGGCAGACCAGTCAGACGCTGGAAAGCTCTGACGCGCTGCACATCAGGCCGGAAGACGCCGCGATGCTGCGGCAGATCGCGCGGACAACGTGGCGGTTTTTCGAAGATTTCGTGAATGCAGAAAACCATCATCTGCCACCCGACAACTATCAAGACAGCCCGTTGCCGAAAGTGGCAGAACGCACATCGCCGACGAATATCGGGCTGTATCTGCTGTCGGCGTTGTCGGCGCGGGATTTCGGCTGGATCAGCCTGAAGGATGTGCTGGACCGGGTGGATCACACGCTGATCACGATCCAGAAGATGGAGATGTACCGGGGGCATCTGTACAACTGGTACGACACGCGCACACTTGCCGTGCTGCCGCCTGCCTATATCTCGACCGTCGATAGCGGCAATCTGGCGGGGCATCTGATCACGCTTTCGTCGGCGCTGAAGTCATGGGCGCGCAATCCGATGGTGCATTTGCTGTCGAATAACGACGGCATCGGTGACACCTTGCGGGTGCTGCAGGACCGGTTGGACAACATTCCCGATGACAGGCGCACACTGCGGCCGTTGCGTCGGCGGTTGCAGGCGATGATTGAGGGGTTTGCCGAAACCTACGCGACCTATCGCCGCGAGCCGCAGCTGGCCCCGGTGCGGGCGATTGGGCTGTCGGTGATCGCAGATGACATTCGCAGGCTGGCGCAGGCGCTGGCCGCCGAGGCCGACAGCGCGGCGATGACCGAGTTCTTGTGGTGGGTTGGTGCGCTGAAAGCCAACTGCGCGGCGCATATGGCAGAGCCGCCCGACAATCCGGCGCATGTCGCGGCCCTGTGCAAGCGGCTGGACCTGGTGGCCGAAAAGGCGCGGGCGATCGCGTTCGGGATGGATTTCGGGTTCCTGATGGACCCCGACAAGGGACTGCTTTCCATCGGGTTCCGACCGGACACCGGCCATCTGGACGGGTCGTGCTATGACCTTTTGGCATCGGAGTGCCGGCTGGCGAGTTTCTTTGCGATTGCCAAGGGTGACTTGCCGAACCGGCATTGGTTCCGGCTGGCCAGACCGATTGCCGCCGTGGGCTGGGATGGGGTGTTGCTGTCCTGGTCGGGGTCGATGTTTGAATATCTGATGCCTCCGCTGGTCATGCATGAACGCAGCGGCGGGATTTTGAACCAGTCCAACACCTCTGCCGTGGCGCGACAGATCGAATATGGCAAGCGGTTGGGGCTGCCGTGGGGCATGTCGGAATGTGCGTTCAACGTCCGCGACCGCGAGATGAACTATCAGTATTATGCGTTCGGGGTGCCGGCGCTGGCGCTGAAGCGCATGTTTGCCGATGACCGCGTGGTGGCACCCTATGCCAGCATTCTGGCCAGCCAGTACTTGCCACGGCAGGCGGTGGCGAACCTGAATCGGCTGGTGAAACTGGGGGCTGCAGGGCGTCACGGCTTTTTCGATGCGGTCGATTTTACGCCGCGCCGTCTGCCAGAGGGTGAGACTCATGCCGTTGTGCGGACCGTGATGTCGCACCATCAGGGCATGTCGATTGCGGCGATAGCGAATGCGGTGATGGAGGGTATCCACCGCGACAGGTTCCACGCCGATCCAGTGGTGCAGGCCGCAGAACTGCTGTTGCAGGAACGTGCGCCGAAGGAACTGGTGCCGATCACGCGGGCAGGCCATGCGTCCAGCCATGCCAGCCCTGATACCGATACCAACCCCATCGCGCAAACCGTGACGAAAGACCCAAGCACGGCGGCGCGTTCCATAGGCGTGCTGTCGAATGGCGTATTCTCTGCCATGCTCAATTCGACCGGTGCGGGGTATACCCGGATCGGTGCGCGGGCCGTTACGCGGTGGCGGCCTGATCCGCTGCGGCAGACCGGCGGGATATTCCTGTTCCTGCGCGACATCGACAGCCAGGACTGGTGGTCGGCCACGGCTGCGCCGAAACCCGATGCGGGCAGCGAGGCGGAGGCGATTTTTTCCGACCACAAGGTTGAGTTCACCAAAAAGATGCGCGGGATCGAGACGCATCTGGAGGTGATCGTCGCCTCTGAAGCCAACGCCTTTGGCCAGCGGCTGACTTTGCGAAATACTACCGCTTCGGACCGGGTGATCGAGGTTACATCCTATGGCGAGATCGTCATTGACGCGGACGCAGCAGATGTGGCCCATCCGGCGTTTTCCAAGATGTTCGTGCGGACCGAAATTTCCAGCGACGGCAGCGTCATCACGGCGCATCGCAACAGCCGAGAGGCAGGGGAAAGCACGCTGCATCTGGGTCATCTGATCTGCGGCCCGTCCAATATTCCGGGCACGCAAGCCGAGACAGACCGCAGGGTCTTTATCGGGCGTGGGCGCGATCTGGCGACGGCAGCGGCGTTTGATCCGGGAGTCGAACTGAAGGGATCGACGGGGTTTACGCTGGATCCGATTTTTGCGCTGCGGCGGCGAGTGCGGCTGAAGCCGGGCAAGGATGTGCGGCTGACCTATTGGACGATTGCGGCGGACGGGCAAGAGGCGCTGGACCGGGCGGTGGCGCACTATTGCAGCCCCGAGACGTTTGATCACGAGGCGCGGCTGGCCTGGACGCATTCGCAGGTGCAGTTGCGCCATCTGGATACCACGCTGGAAGAAGCGGCGATGTTCCGCGAATTCGCATCGTTCCTGGTCTATCCGGATATGCGGCTGGCGTCGCAGGACGCCGAGGTGCGCGATATGCTGGGTCCGCAATCGGCGCTGTGGCCGTTCGGGATTTCCGGCGACTATCCGATTCTGATGGTGCGGATTGATACCGAGGTGGACTTGCCGATCTTGCGGAAAACCCTGCGGATGCAAGAGTTTTTGCAGGCGCGCGGGGTGCAGTCCGATCTGGTGATCCTGAACGAGCGGCAAGCGAGCTATATCCAGGACTTGCAGAACGCGATCGAGGCGATGAGCAATGCCGCCGCGCTGACGAACTTTGGCGAAGGCAAGCGCGTCAACGTGTTCAACCTGCGGCGCGACCAGATGACCGAAGATGGCGCGCGGCAGTTGATGGCGGCGGCACGGATATTGCTGCACACCGGCAATGGCAAGCTGTCAGAGCAGCTGGCGCGGTTGCGGGTTGCAGCGAGCAAGGTCGGGATTTCTGCGGCGGACCGCCGACGGCTGCTGCCAGCGCCATCCCGCAAGCTGATGACGAATGCCGTGACGCACGAGCTTCCGACCGAGGATTTGCTGTTCTGGAACGGCTACGGCGGCTTTGCGGCGGATGGGCGCGAATATGTCGTGCGGTTGCGTCACGGGCAAAGCACACCGCATCCGTGGATCAATGTGATCAGTTCGGGCGATTTTGGCTTTCACGTTTCGGCTGAGGGGGCTGGCTATACCTGGGCGGCCAATTCGCGGGATTACCAGATCACGCCATGGTCGAATGACCCGGTGATCAACCGCCCCGGCGAGGGGTTCTATGTGCGGGACCGTGAAAGCGGACGGCTGGCCACGCCGTTTGCAGCCTTGTCAGATGATCCGTCCGCAATATTCGAGGCGCGTCACGGAATGGGCGTATCAACATTCCGGTCGTGGACCGACTGGATCGAGATAGAGGCAGTACAGACCGTTGCCGCACAGAACGGCACCGCGCATGGCCGGGCCAAGTTGACGCGATTGCGCCTGACGAACACCGGCAGGCGCACGCTGACGTTGAACTGTGCCGCTTATGCCGAACTGGTTCTGGGCAACGATGCGGGCAAAACTGCGCCAATGGTGCGGGTGGTGCCGGATATGGACTTGCAGGCGCTGTTGGCGCGTAATCCGTTCAACGGCGATTTTGCAGGGCTGACCACGGCGCTGGCATGTGATCGGCCTGTCACGGCATATACCAATTCCCGGCGGGCGTTTCTGGGGCGCGACGGGCTGATCGCGCGGCCAAAGGCGCTGACCAGCCGATGGCCGGATACAGAGCGATACGAACTGGTGCCGGGCGATCCGTGTGTTGCGATCCTGACTGAGATCAAGCTTGATCCGGGTGAGGTGGGCGAGATCATCTTTGTGCTGGCCAATGCGCCGGACGCGGAAATTGTAGCGGTGGTCAAGGCAGCGACGGCCCCTGCGGCGCATCAGAATGCTTTGGCTGCCACTGCCACAAGCTGGGATGATTTTCTGGGCGTTTTGCAGGTCAAGACGCCGGATGCAAAGCTGGATTTGCTGGTCAATACCTGGTTGCCGTATCAAACGCTGTCGTGCCGGATTAAGGCGCGAACTGCGTTTTATCAGGCGTCAGGTGCTTACGGGTTCCGCGATCAGTTGCAGGATACGATGGCGCTGATGCTGCAAAATCCTGCGCTGGCGCGGCAACAGTTGTTGGAGGCGGCCTCGCGGCAGTTTGGCGAAGGCGATGTCCAGCACTGGTGGCTGCCGGGCAGCGGTGCCGGGGTCCGCACGCGCATTTCGGATGACGTGGTGTGGCTGGCGTATGCGGCGGCCAGCTATGTCAAGGCCACGGGTGACGACGCGCTGCTGGACACGCCGGTCAGTTATCTGATCGGTGACGCGCTGAGCCCCGGTCAGCATGACGCGTTCTATCAGCCGCACAAATCCACCACGACAGCGCCGCTGTATGACCATTGCGCGCTGGCGCTGGACCTTGCGATCGTCCGGACCGGGCCGCAGGGCTTGCCGCTGTTTCT
>JBDSXE010000236.1:0-3899 GCA_039926325.1 Paracoccaceae bacterium
TCACAGGCGGCCAGAACGGTGGCAGAGGACGCGCCAGAGGTGTCATGCGTGTGGAAATGGATCGGCAGACCAAGTTCCTGTTTCAGCGTCTTGATCAACTGGCGGGCGGCGGCAGGTTTCATCAGCCCCGCCATGTCCTTCAACCCCAGCACATGCGCGCCCGCGTTCTTTAACTCATTGCCACGGGCGACGTAGTATTTCAGGTCATACTTGGCGCGCGCCGGGTCCAGCATGTCGCCGGTGTAGCACACCGTGCCTTCGCAAAGCTTGCCCGCCTCGACCACGGCATCCATCGCCACCCGCATATTCTCGACCCAGTTCAGGCTGTCGAATACCCGGAACACATCAACGCCGGTGAGTGCTGCCTGCTTAACGAAAGCTTGCACCACATTGTCGGGATAGTTGGTGTAGCCAACGCCGTTAGAGCCGCGCAGCAGCATCTGGGTCATCACGTTTGGCATATGGGCGCGCAGGTCGCGCAGGCGTTGCCACGGGCATTCCTGCAAGAAACGGTAGGCGACGTCGAACGTGGCCCCACCCCAGCATTCCACACTGAACAACTGACCAAGGTTGGCCGCATAGGTCGGGGCGACACGGATCATGTCGATCGAGCGCATTCGCGTGGCCAGCAGCGATTGGTGGCCGTCGCGCATCGTGGTGTCGGTGATCAGCACCTTTTGCTGCGCCTTCATCCAGTCGGCAACGGCCTGCGGGCCCTTTTGCTCTAACAGGTTGCGGGTGCCCATCGACGGTTCGCCCACCGGCTTTGGCGGTTTGGGTGCGCGCGCCTCGGCATGGGGTTTGTTGCGCCCTGCGGTTTCCGGGTGGCCGTTCACGGTGATGTCGGCGACGTAGGTCAGGATTTTCGTCGCCCGGTCCAACCGCTTGGTGAACTGGAACAACTCTGGCGTCGTGTCGATGAATTTGGTGGTGTAGGTATCGTCCAGAAAGGTCGGGTGCTTGAGCAGGTTGATCACGAACTCGATGTTGGTCGAAACGCCCCTGATGCGAAACTCTCGCAAGGCGCGGTCCATCCGGCGGATCGCGGCATCAGGCGTCTGCGCCCAGGCGGTCACCTTGACCAAGAGCGAATCGTAATAGCGCGTGATCACGCCGCCCGCATAAGCCGTGCCGCCGTCCAGCCGAATGCCCATCCCGGTGGCGCTGCGGTAGGCAGTCAAGCGGCCATAGTCGGGGATGAAATTGTTCTGCGGGTCTTCGGTCGTCACCCGGCATTGCAGCGCGTGGCCATTCAGCCGAATCTCTGCCTGAGAGCCGACGCCGGTTGCTTCGGCCAAGGTCTTGCCCTCGGCGATCTTGATCTGGGCCTGCACGATGTCGATGCCGGTCACTTGTTCGGTGACGGTATGTTCGACCTGCACGCGGGGGTTCACCTCGATGAAGTGGAATTTGCCGGTATCCATATCCATCAGGAATTCGACGGTGCCCGCGCATTCATAGCCGACATGGGCACAAATCCGGCGGCCCAGATCGCAGACCTCTGCCCGCTGTTCGGGGGTCAGATAGGGGGCAGGGGCGCGTTCCACGACTTTCTGGTTGCGGCGCTGCACGGTGCAGTCCCGTTCGTACAGGTGGTAAATCGCGCCGTGCTTGTCGCCCAGAATCTGGACCTCTACATGCCGCGCACGCAGAATCATCTTTTCCAGATAGCCCTCGCCGTTGCCGAAGGCGGACTCTGCCTCGCGCCGCCCTTCGCGCACTTTGTCGGCCAACTCGTCCGGCCCGTAGATCGGCCGCATGCCACGCCCACCACCGCCCCACGACGCCTTGAGCATCAGGGGATAACCGACAGCGGCCGCCTCGACCTTGATCGCCTCAAAGTCATCACCCAAGACTTCGGTTGCCGGAATGACGGGAACACCAGCTGCCATAGCGACGCGGCGGGCAGATGCCTTGTCGCCCAACGCCCGCATCGTTTCGGCTTTGGGACCGATGAAAGTTATCCCCGCCTGATCGCAAGCATCGACAAAATCAGGGTTTTCCGACAACAGGCCATAGCCCGGATGGATCGCGTCCGCCCCGCACTCCTTGGCAATGCGGATGATTTCCGGTATCGACAGGTAGGCACCAACTGGCGACAGACCTTCACCGATCAGATAGGCTTCATCGGCCTTGAACCGATGCAGCGACAGCTTGTCTTCCTCGGCATAGACAGCGACCGTCCGCTTGCCCAGTTCGTTGGCGGCACGCATGACCCGGATGGCGATTTCGCCGCGGTTTGCTACCAGAATTTTCTTGAAATCGGTCATTGGCAGCACTCCCCGCAGCTATGTTGCCATGCACCTTAAAGATGCTGCAATGCAGCGCAAGGGCCGAACGGCATGGCCCGTCACACAGGGTGAAACGGGCCGGAATGCCGTGATATCCAAGTCACTCGCCCTTGGGGACCATGCGGTTGATCAGCGGGATTTCCTTGAGGATAAGGCAGAACGTCAGGCCCACGATGGACATTGCCGCCGCGATCCAGAAGATCGGATGGATCGCATTGATGACCGCGTTGGCGACCGTGGTCTGCAGCTCTGGTGACAGGCCCGCCATCGTCTGGGGGCCGATTTGCACGCTGCCACCAAGGGCCGTCGCCGCGTCGCTGGCCATCAACTTGGATGCGAACAAGGCACCGAACGCGGCCACACCCAGCGCCCCGCCAGTCTGCCGCACCATGATGCCAGCCGCCGTCGCGGTTCCCATCGCCTCACGCGGGACGGCGTTTTGCACGGCTGTCGTGACCACGGGGAAAATGCAGCCCATGCCCAAACCAACCACCACGATCGACAGACTGAACACTACGATCCCGGTGTCCCGTGACAGATGGGTCAGCGCCAGCATCCCCAGGGTCAGCAAGCTCATTCCGATGACCGGCAGCCACCAGTAGCGGCCAGTCTTGCCCATGTACCGCCCCGCCAGTGTCGAGGCGATCAGGATGCCCACGGTCAGCGGGATCAGTTGCAACCCCGATCCGGTCGGCGTCGCCCCCTTGGCGATCTGCAGATACAGCGGCACGAAGGTGATTGCCCCAAACATCGCGGCCCCAACGATAAACCCCAGCACCGAAGTCACCCAGAACACGTTCATCCTGAACAGCCACAGCGGCAGGATCGGCTCCTTTGCCTTGGCCTCGATCATCACGAAGGCCACGAACGACACGATGGTCAGCGCCGCCATTGCCAGCGCGGTCGTGGACTCCCAGCCAAAGCTGCGACCTCCCAGAGAGGTTAGAAGCGTCAGCGTGCCAAGCCCAAGCGTCAGCGTGACAGCCCCCCACCAGTCGATGCGGTGGCTGGTGCGGATACCGCGCGGTTTGAAGCTGGCGGCAAAGCCTACGAGGGCGATCAGGCCAAGTGGCACATTGATGAAGAAAATCCAGTGCCAGTCGGCATGTTGCGTCAGCCAACCGCCCGCCAAGGGGCCAAGCACCGACGACACCGAAAACACCGCTGCGAACACGCCCTGAATCTTGCCTCGCTCGCGGGCTGGCACCACGTCGCCCACCACCGACAGCGCCAACACAAACAACCCGCCGCCGCCCATGCCCTGAATGGCGCGCGCCACGATCAGGAACGCCATCGACCCGGCAATGCCGCACAGCACCGACCCGGTGATGAAAATGCAGACCGACACCAGGATCGTATTCCGCCGACCGTACAGATCACCCAACTTGCCATACAGCGGTGCAACGATGGTCGATGTCAGGATATAGGCCGTCACCACCCAGGACAAATGCTCTACGCCGCCCAGTTGCGCCACAATGGTTGGCAGCGCGGTCGAGACGATGCTTTGGTCCAGAGAGGCCAGCAGCAGCAGCAAGCCGATCGACAGGATCACCAGACGCAACGAGCCGGTTTCGTCGGAGGGCGGGGCGGGGATCGTTCCCGCGAGAT
>JBDSXE010000237.1:0-6747 GCA_039926325.1 Paracoccaceae bacterium
CCGCTTTCAGCATCGGGAAATGGTGAAATGCGAAGCGGTGGATAAGATACTCCGCCAACGTCCACGCCGCGACCCCGGCCAATACCAGCACGGAAGAGATCGCCCATTGTGCCGCATCGCCATGCCAGAACGCGAAAAACAACCCCAGCGCAACCAAAGGCGGGAATACGAAGAAATCCAGAAAGAACATCCGCGCCGACATTTCGGTGGCAAGGAAATTCCACTCTGCCGTTCTCGCGGATTGCGCCAGTCGTCTGAATCGAGAGGTAGCTGTATCGAACATCGTGTTTTTCACCCCTGGCCCTTACAGGTCTATGAACCACTCGAAATGCGTTTCCTACAGTTATTGTGCCAAGTTTTCCGCGAAAGTCCAGCTTTCGCACCGGCTCTTGATGCCGCATCGCGCCGCAATCGACCAATATGTCGATATCGAATTGGTCCGCCACGACCCGTTTGACGCAATCAGGTGGGGCGGTTTCATTACCTTTTCGAACAAAAACGGGGCGAATGGCCTGCCAAACGGACAGGCCATTCACCGGGCAGGCCCTAGCCAACGACTGCCAACTGATCAAGCCGCGCCAGCATTTCTTTCGGCAGTTCCAGCGACGCCGCCGCGATGTTGTCTCGCAGATGGTCCCGGCTTGACGTGCCGGGGATCAGAAGGATGTTTGGACTGCGCTGCAACAACCACGCCAGCGCCACTTGCTGATCGGTGCGACCCAGAGCCGCTGCCACGTCCTTCAGTCCATCGGTCTGGATCGGCGTAAAGCCCCCCAACGGAAAGTACGGCACATAGGCGATACCCTCGGCAGCCAGCGCATCAATCATCGCATCATCGCCGCGCTGCACCAGATTATAGTGGTTCTGCACGCAAACCACAGGGGCAATATCGCGCGCTACCCGTAGCTGCGCCGTGGTGACCGCGCTGACCCCGATATGCGCGATCAACCCATCGTCCTGCATCTGTCGCATCGCGGTCATCGGGGCGACCATATCGTCGTTCGGCCCGCTGATCCGCAGATTGACGATTGCCATCTGCTCCAGTCCCAACCGTTCCAGATTGTCACGCACTGACCGCCGCAGAAAATCGGGCGTAAGGTCATGAATCCACGCGCCCTTATCATCCCGCTTTGCGCCGATTTTCGTGACCAGCGTCAGGTTGGCCGGATAGGGAAACAGCGCCTCGCGGATCAGGCGGTTGGTGACATGAGGGCCGTAGAAATCACTGGTGTCGATGTGGTCCACGCCCAGGCCCAGCGCCTCTTTCAGAACGGCGCGGGCTTCAACCGGGTCTTTCGGCTCTCCGAATACATGTGGACCGGCAAGCTGCATCGCTCCGTAGCCCATGCGGTTGACGGAAATATCGGTGCCGGGAAATGTGAACCTGCCAGCGGCGGCGGCATTGCGAAGTGTCTGTGTCACGATAAATCTCCTGTTCTGGCAACGAATATAGCCGTTCGGAATAAATTGATAATCGGGCTTGGGGCGAATAGGTTGTTCGCCATGCCGATCAATTCATCCCAAACCTCCCTCGACGACCTCAGCGTTTTTCTGGCCGTCGCGCGCGCCAAAGGCTTCAGGCTGGCGGCAAAACAGCTTGGCGCCTCACCCTCGACCATCAGCGACACGATCACCCGGTTGGAGGCTGGCCTTGCCGTGCGCCTGTTCACCCGGACCACCCGCAGCGTCATGCTGACCGAAACCGGTCAGGCGCTGGCTCAGCGGCTGGAACCCTTGCTGGCAGAGGCGCTTACGGCCGTCGGTGATGCCACCAGTTCCGGCCAACAAGTGCGCGGTTTGCTAAAGCTGAACGTCCCCGGTGCGGTGATGGTCGATATTTTGCCGCCGCTGATCGACCGCTTCCTCGACCGCTATCCAGACGCCCGTATCGAAGTGATGGTGGAGGACAGGTTGATTGATGTCACGGCAGAGGGGTGTCACGCGGGCATCCGCTACGGTGAGTATCTGGCGCAGGACATGATCGCCGTGCCCATCGGCCCCCGACAACAACAGGCTGCACTTGCCGCAGCGCCCGCCTACCTGGCCCGCCACGGCACACCGCAACACCCGCTGGATCTGGCGAACCACGCCTGCGTTCGCAGCCGATTTTCCAGCGGGGCGCTGACCGAATGGCAGTTCATCAAGGATGGGAAGGTAGTGCCGGTTGATCTGCCGCCCGCGCGTCTGGTGATCGGAACCGCTTCGGCGGCAGCGGCGATTGGTCACGCCATCGCGGGTCAGGGATTGATCAGCACATTCCGCAACTGGCTGGAACCACATTTCGCCAGTGGCGCTTTGGTGCCGGTCTTGTCCAAGTGGTGGCCAGATTTCCCCGGCCCACACCTGTATTTCTCAAGCCGCTTCATGCCCGCGCCGCTACGCGCATTCGTCGATCTGGTGGCAGAGGACCAGAAAAGGCGGGCAACCCAATAAAATCTTATCAATCCCTTTGGTCGTTCTCCGCCCAAGTCAACGAAGGGCGACCAGACGCATTGATGAGCGTCCCCAGATGAATATCCGGTTAACGCAAACCCTTAACCTGTTGATTTAGCGCTATTTCGTTAAATGTCCATATCTGGACACCCCGCAAATCAGGCCGCCAGACCCTTCGTTCCCATATCCAGAAACTTCTCGCGCCGGTCCTTGATCAAAGCCTCGGGCTTCTTTGACCCCAGTTCTTTCATCATCGTCTCGATCGCCTTGCCGACGGCCTCGATCGCCTCTTTCCGACCGCGCTGCGCGCCGCCCAAAGGCTCTTTCACGATCCGGTCGATCACGCCCAACTTCTGCAAATCCTGCGCCGTCAGCCGCAAAGCCTCCGCCGCCTCACGCATCTTTTCCGCGTCTTTCCACAGGATCGAGGCACACCCTTCAGGTGAGATGACCGAGTATATCGAATGCTCCAGCATCGCGATCCGATTGGCCGTGGCAAACGCCACCGCCCCACCGGACCCACCCTCGCCAATGATCACCGCAATCACCGGCACCCCCAGCGAAAGGCTGCGTTCCGTGGCCCGCGCGATCGCCTCCGATTGCCCACGCTCCTCCGCGCCCTTGCCTGGATAAGCACCCGGCGTGTCCACCAGCGTGATCACCGGCAGACGAAACTTGTCGGCAATATCCATCAGCCGGATCGCCTTCCGATACCCCTCTGGCCGCGCCATGCCAAAGTTGCGCTCGATCCGCGTCTTGGTATCGTTACCCTTCTCATGCCCGATCACCACCACCGGAGCATCGTTGAACCGCGCCAATCCGCCCATCACAGCATGATCATCGGCAAAGTTCCGATCCCCTGCCAAAGCGGTGTATTCCGTGAACAGCGTCTCGATATATTCCTTGCAATGCGGCCGGTCGGAATGACGCGCCACCTGACATTTCTGCCAGGGGTTCAGCCCCTTGTACAAATCCTTCAGCAGCTGATCCGCCTTGCGGTCCAGCGCCTCTGCCTCTTTGGACACATCCATGCCAGAGTTGCCCCGCGCCATCGCGCGCAGCTCTTCCGCCTTGCCTTCGATCTCTGCCAGAGGCTTTTCGAATTCCAGATAGTTCATCGGGACGCTCCAATAGGCTGACGCCCTATATGGCCGGGGCGGCTCAAAAGTGCAACTCGGCAAGATTTGCGATAGCGTTGCGTGGCATTGATTGCTGGCAGCAACCGGGAAACCCAAATGGCCAACGATACCGAAAAACGTCTGCTGCGGGTGCTGGATCATATCCACGACAATCCCGCCGCTGACCTGTCGCTGGATGCGCTGGCCGATGTCGCAGCCCTAAGCCGCTTTCACTTCCACCGCGTATTCCACGCCACCACCGGCGAAACCGTAGCTCAATCCGTCCGCAGGCTAAGGATGTACCGCGCGTCGGTGTCGCTGGTGACAACCAAAGACCCCGTCGCCCGCATTGCCCGCAGTGTGGGCTACCCCAACATGGCCTCGTTTCACCGCACATTTACCGAGGCGACCAACCTGACCCCCGCCGCCTTTCGCGCCCGTGGCGAATTGCGCCCGGTGCCACCCACTTTTCGTATCGGAGAAACCCTGATGTATCCTGTAGAAATTCGCGACGAGCCCGCCCGCATCCTTGGTGCAGTGCCGCACAAGGGCCCCTACCCCGAAATCAGCCGCGCTTTTGCCAAACTGGGTGCCACCCTCGGCGCGCGAAACTTGCTGGACCTAGCGGGCCAGATGGTGGGCGTTTACTACGATGACCCCGCCGCTGTTCCTGCCAGCGACCTGACCAGCCACGCCGGTATCGAACTGCCTGAAACCGCCATCACCGCGCCGTTGGAACCGGTGCGCCTGCCAGCCGGTCCTCATGCCGTCCTGCGTTATCCCGGCCCCTATACCGGGCTTCCCGCCGCCTATGATCAACTGTTCCGCAACTGGCTACCCGGTTCCGGGCGGCAACCGGCCAACAGCCCGATCTTCGAAGTCTATCTGAACACACCGATGGACACCTCACCCGAAGACCTGATCACGGAAATCTGCCTGCCATTGACGCCGGCATGACCCCGGCCATCCATGCTGTTTTCGCGACTTGGCCCAACCCGCAGCGCAACGGCCTTGAACACCTGCGCCGCCTGATCCTGACCCAAGCCGCGCTCTTGCCTGAGATTGGCCGCGTGACTGAGGAATTGCGCTGGGGCCAGCCTGCTTACCTGACACCAGACGCCCACACCGCGTGCAGCCTGCGAATCGGAATGGCCAAGCAGGACTTCGCCCTGTTCGTCCATTGCCGCACGAACCTGATAGAAACCTTTGCCGCTGGCCCCGGCGCAGGCATGCGCTTTCAGGGCACACGCGCCGTCCTTTTCCGCAGCGAAACAGAGATAAAAGACGACCCTCTGTCGTTTCTGATCAGGGCCGCGCTGACGTATCACTTAGCCGTCTGAAACAGCAGCGCCCCGAAGCTCGTGGCTCCGGGGCGTGCATCCTCCCCTGAACGCTGCCTCGGGCCTCCCCTCCCTTGGCAGCTGGGTATTTCGTGGGCTGCTTAACCCCGCGTCAGTCTTGCCCGCTTATCAGGCACAAAGTCAACGGATTCGTATATGGCCACCCTCGCCGTCAGGTTGATTTCCGCCGGTCAGCTTGACTGGCGCGTGTAGGGCCGATTTTAGCGAGAAAATGCTCAGTATTCATCTTGAAGTTCGCCAGAACTATTCAGAATCGATATTTCCAATGCTGCACGACATTCGGCAGATTATTGCGCCCGGTCTCGCAACCTCGCCCCTATCCTAATTCGGCACTTGACCCTTTGGCGTCCCAAGGCGAATACCCGCTGACCCAAGGACCGACCCCCAAGGAGCGACCATGTCACGCACCGTCTACCTGAACGGCGACTACCTGCCTGAAGCCGACGCGAAAGTGTCGATCTTCGACCGTGGCTTCCTGATGGCCGATGGCGTGTACGAAGTGACCTCCGTTCTGGATGGCAAGCTGATCGACTTCGCAGGCCATTGCGCCCGCCTTGCGCGCAGTCTTGGCGAGTTGGACATGGCGGCACCCTGTTCGGATGCCGACCTGCTGGCGATCCACCGCGAATTGGTCCGCATGAACGACATCACCGATGGCATGGTCTATCTGCAAGTCACCCGCGGCAACCCCGGCGACCGTGATTTTGCCTACCCCGGCCCCGAAACCAAACCGACGCTGGTACTGTTCACCCAGTCCAAGCCCGGCCTCGCAGAAAACCCCGCCGCCAAAATCGGGCTCAAGGTCATTTCGGTCCCCGACATCCGTTGGGGCCGGCGTGATATCAAGACGGTGCAACTGTTGTACCCGTCGATGGCCAAAATGGCCGCCAAAGCCGCACATGTCGATGACAGCTGGTTTGTACAAGACGGCGTCGTGACTGAGGGCACCTCGAACAACGCCTACATCGTCAAGGGCAGCCGCATCATCACCCGCGCCCTTTCCAGCGATATCCTGCACGGCATCACCCGCAGCGCCGTTCTGCGCTTCGCCGCTGAGGCGCAGATGGAGGTAGAGGAACGTCCGTTCACAATCGCCGAGGCGCAATTGGCAGACGAGGCTTTCATAACCTCCGCCTCCGCTTTCGTGATGCCCGTGGTAGAGGTTGACGGTGCAATGCTCGGCTCCGGCAAACCCGGCCCGATCGTAGCACGCCTGCGTGAAATCTATTTGGACGAAATGCGAAAAGCAGCGGTCTGACGCCCACCCTGCGCCACCCCGGACTTGATCCGCGGCGGCGTCAGGTCAATTTTCCCGTCCTTCACGCCGCCGGGTTCAACATCGCAAAAACCCCAGCATAAGTCGGGTTGGACTGAGCGGCCCGTAACCCCCTGACCCGCTCCACCAGAATCTCGGCGTCCTGCGGTCCAGACGCTAACAGCGCCATCGTTTCCGCGATATAATCACCAAGGCTCAGCGCATTGGGATTGGCCCGCGACCCCGGCATCAGGTCGGTCCCCACCGCTGGTGGTGCGACTTCGATCACCTGCACCGACGTCGACCGTAGCTGATACCGCAGCGAGTCGCTCCACGAATGCAGCGCGGCTTTCGTGGCCGAATAGGTCGGCGTCACCGCCAATGGCACAAACGCCAGCCCGGATGTAACGTTCAACACCGCCGCCTTCGCCTGCGCCCTAAGCTGCGGCAACAGCGCCGCCGTTAACCGGATCGGCCCCAGCAGGTTCGTCACGATCATCGCCTCGGCATCGCCCAGATCATAGGGCTCCGCCAGCATATCCTCGGCCCGCATGATCCCGGCGTTGTTGATCAGCACGTT
>JBDSXE010000238.1:0-4091 GCA_039926325.1 Paracoccaceae bacterium
TGCCGCCGAAAATGCTGACCCCGCCCAATAGGACAATCGTGATCACATCCAGCTCGAACCCGTTGCCCACGTCGCCCCTGACCGCCCCAACCCGCGCGGCAAACAGCAGTCCGGCAAACGCCGCACACAGCCCTGACCCGATGAAGATGATCATCTTGTGCCGCGCAGTATTGACCCCGGCAAACTCTGCCACGTCCTTGTTCGACCCGATCACGTAGGTCAGCCGTCCAAAACCGGACCGCTCCAGCACCACATAAAGTACGGCAAACAATACGAAAAACGCCATCAGCGCGAATGGAACCGGCCCAATCAGACCCTGCTGCCCCAGCGCATCGAACCACTTCGGAAAGTTGTTGATCCCGCGATCTTCGACCAGCACCCGCGCCAACCCGCGAAATCCGATCAGCGTCGCCAGCGTGACCACCAGCGACGGCAGCCCGACTTTGGTGATGAACCAGCCGTTGAACGCCCCGCCCACCGCGCCCGTGCCAAGACAGATCAGGCACGCCAGAACCGGATCAACCCCGTGGATGAACAGCCAGCCAAACAGGCACGCCGACAGCCCCATCATCGACCCGATCGACAGGTCAATTTCGGCGTTGATGATCACGAATGTCATCACCAGGGCCATGATGATTTTCTCGATCGACAGCTGGAACAGGTTGATCTGATTGCCCGCTGTCGCAAACTCTGGGGTGGCAAGCGTGTTGAAGGTGAATATCACTACCAGCGTCGCCAGCAGCAGTCCTTCCCAGCTTTTCAGTCGCGCAATCATTGTTTTGCCTCCCGCGCCGCCAACGACTCTTTCTGGGCCCGTGCCGCTCGTATCGCCCCCAACCTACGGCTCAGGATCGTGTCGGTCGCGACCGCCAGCAGGATCAATCCTCCCAGCACGGCGTCGTGCCAGAACTCGGATACCACCGGCCAGCGCACCAGCCCGGTTTCCAGCAGGTCGACCAGAATTGCGCCAAAGAATGCGCCGATCACTGACCCCGATCCGCCGAATATGTTGACCCCGCCCACCACCGCCGACGCGACCGATTTCAGTTCGAACCCCAGCCCTGCCACGACAGTGATATTGCCGAACCGCGCCAGGAACATGAACCCCGCCAGCCCCGCCATCAGACCCGACAAGACGAATGCCACCAACACGACCCTTGCGGCATCAATCCCTGCCAGATCAGCAGCTTCCGGGTTTGATCCCACCGCATAAATTTGCCGCGCCGGGCGCAGTTTGGTCATGCACAGATGCACCAGAACCACCACCGCGACCGAGGCGCAAAACCCCGCCCGAAACTCCATCGCGCCAGCCGAAAACAGCACTTCATTGGGCAGATCGGTCAGCCAGTGCGGCAGGTTGTCGGTCGTAATCGACTTGCCGTTGGTGTATTCAACCAAAGTCGAGCGAAACAACGCCATCGTCGCTAACGTCACGATGATCGACGGCACCTTGGCATAGGCCACCAACAGCCCGTTGATCAGCCCGAAACCTGCCCCTAGCACCGCGCAAAAGGCTACCAGCAGGAACGGGTTCAAGTCGGGATGATTGGTGATGAACAACCCCGAGGCAAATGCCACAAACCCCACAATCGATCCCACCGACAGGTCGATATTCCGTGTCAGGATCACCAGCGTCTGCCCAGTCGCAATAAGCGCCATGATCGCCACTGACGACGAAATCCGGTTAAACAAACGGCCATTCAGGAATCCGTCGATCTGACTGGTGAAGAACAGCGTGATCAACACCATCACTGCCAGCAAGGCGATGATCCGCAGGGTCTGAGGTGCAATTTTCTGCAACATCACGCTGCTCCCCGCTGTCCGGTTGCCAGCGCCATGATGCGTTCCTGACTGGCCTCGGCTGATGCCAAAATTGCCATCTGCCGCCCCTCACGCATTACCAGAATCCGGTCGCCCATCGCCAACACTTCCGGCAAATCCGATGACACCACAAGCACAGCACCACCCGCCGCAGCAAATGCGCGGATCAGGTCATGCACTTCTGCCTTGGCACCCACATCAATCCCGCGTGTCGGCTCATCCACGATCAGCAACTCCGGCTCCATGTTCAGCCACTTCGCCAGCATGACCTTCTGCTGATTACCGCCCGACAGCATACCAACCGCCATTTCCACGTCCGGAGTGCGGATGTTCAGCCGTTTCCTGAACACTTGTGCGGTATCAACTTCCTTCGGCACATTTATCAACCCCAACGGCGACAGATAGCGCGTCAATGTGGCAAGCGAAATGTTCCAGCGGATCGGCAGAGCCATTGCCAACCCCAACTTGCGCCGATCCTCCGACACATAGGCGATCCCCGCCGCAATCGCATCGCGTGGGCTGGTAACCTTCAGCGGTTGACCCTTGTAGGTTACCGAACCAGCGTTCGTCTTCAATATCCCGAACAACGCCAGCGCCACGTCGGTCCGCCGCGCGCCGATCAGCCCGGCCATCGCCAACACCTCGCCGCGCCGCAGATCGAATGAGACGCCCGCGAATACCCCCGCCACGCCAAGGTCTTCAACGCTCAACAAAACCTCATCCCGCGCAGTTGACGCCATCTTGGTGAAATAGTTGCCGACTTCACGACCGACCATCTCTGCTATCAGCAATTGCGGGTTCGTCTCGGCCACCGACCGGGTCGAGATGTGCTTGCCATCACGGATGACCGACACCCGGTCAGCAATTTGGAACACCTCTTCCAGCCGATGCGATATATAGACAATCGCCACGCCAGCATCTGCCAGCGTTCGTGCGATCCGCCGCAACTCGCGTGCCTCATGCGCCGACAGGGATGCCGTCGGCTCGTCCATGATCAGAACGCGCACGTCCTGCGACAGCGCCCGCGCAATCTCGACCGCCTGCTGTTCCGCCAGCGAAAGTCCCGCAGCCACCCGGTCCACGTCCAGCGCCATGCCGATCCGCGCGATCAGCGCCTCGGCCCCGCGCCGCATCTTGGCGCGGTGCAATACCAGCCCAGTGGTCGCGGAAATGAAAATGTTTTCGGTCACATCCAGATCAGGAAACACCATCGGTTCCTGATATATCGCGGCTACCCCACGCAACCGCGCGGCCTTGGTACCCGACAGAACCACCGCCTGCCCGCCAATTTCCACTGCACCCGACGACGGCTGATGCACCCCCGTCATGATCTTGATCATGGTGGATTTGCCCGCGCCGTTCTCGCCCACGATGGCGTGAACTTCGCCCGGAAACAGTTCCAGCGTCATATCGTCAAGGGCAGCCGTCATCCCGAATCTCTTCGAAACCGACCGCAGGGCCATCACAGGTTGGGTCATGTTCTGCGTCCAAATAGGGTGGCAGGGCCGAAAAACTCCAGCCCTGCCAGAAGCTTACTTCGAAGCAGCTTCGACGTTGTCCTTGTTATAGACCGTGAAGGCCCCCATCAGAACGCGCTTGGCGCCAGCACGGCTTGCATCAGCCTCAATCGTGAAGTCGCCCATGCGGCCAGCGGTGAACGTCTCGCCAACCTCGCCCTTGATCTGACCCGTCGCCAACCCGTAGGCCGCGTAATAGGTCAGGTAGCCAAGATCACGAAAGTCCCACAGCGCGAATTCCGGCGCGCAGCCGTTCATCGTGTAGCTGACCATTTCCGACGGCAGCCCAAGGCCAGAAACCTTGACCTTGTCGCACAGTTTCTCGTCCTGCATCGCCTTGGCAGTCGCTTGAATGCCAACCGTGGTCGGCGACATGATCAGGCCGAGGTTTGGATACTTGTCCACCAAAGCCAGCGCGCGGTTGTAGCTGGTTTCAGCTTGGTCATCGCCATATACCACGTCGTCCAGCTTGATCGCCGCATATTTCGGATCAGCAGCCAGCGCCTTTTTCATCGCGTCGATCCAGGCGTTCTGGTTCGCAGCGTCAGGCGTAGCCGAAAGAACGGCCATTTCACCACCCTTTTCGCCCAGGATCGACAACGCCATATCGGCCATCACGACACCGATAGAGCCGAAATCAACTTGGCTGATGAACAGGTCTTCCGACGCGCCCGAAGGAATCGGGCTGTCCCACGTCACGATTTTGGTGCCAGCGTCATGTGCAGCTTTGGCCGCCGGAACGATCTGGTCGCC
>JBDSXE010000239.1:0-15525 GCA_039926325.1 Paracoccaceae bacterium
CGCCGCGATGGAGAAATAGAACGTGTTCCCCAAAGCGATCCGGAAGGAATCCTTCAGCCACAACAGGTTATAGTTCTTGAGCCCGACAAAGGCCGAACCGCCTGCCCAGCTCCACTTGAAGAAGGAAATCCAGATCACATAGCCAATCGGGTACAGGGTGCAAACCCCAAGGACCACGACGGTCGGCCACAGAAACGGTGCCATGCTGGGTTGGCGTAGTGTTGGCGCTGATGTCATGAAAGCCTCGCATCTGGTGGCCCTGCCCGACGCGCCGGACAGGGCGGCAGGGATCAAAGCACCGAGGGCGCAGTTGCTTGCAACGTCTCGACCGCAGCGGCCGGGTCTTCGCCGCCATAAATCGCATGGATCGCGTCCACGATCAGCAGCACCACTTCGCCCCAGCCTTCGTGAAACACCATGGTCGGACGGGTCGTTTTCAGCGCGGTGCTGACCATATCGACATAGCCCGGAGCGAACGCCTTCACGTAATCCGGGTTGGCCCAGGTCGAGGCGCGCGTCGCCCCGCCGGTACCTTTGCCGAGCGTCTCATCCATCGCGGGTGAGGTTGCCCATTGCATGAACAGCCAGGCCGCCGCCTTGTTCTTGGAGTTCTTGGTCATCGAAAGCCCCCAGGACCAGTGCCCGGAATAGCTGACTGTGCCCACGGCCGGCGGCATTGGCGCGTAGCCGACCTTACCCGCAACCGTCGATTTGGTCGGGTCCTCAAAGCCAGGCCCAAACACGCTGGCATCAATGAAAAACGCGGCTTTGCCCTCCGAGAAGTAGCGCGTGGCATCCTCCCAACCGAAAGACAAAGCGTTCTCTGGCCCTGCCTTCAGCAAGCCTGCATAATGCGCCAGACCCTTGGCGATCTTGGGGTCATTGAAACGCGGCTTGTCCCAGCTGCCATCAAACCACAGGTTATAGGGCAGGTCGGCGGGCGCCCCGGCCCAATCGTTCAGCACCACGCCGGTCATCGTATCGACAAGACTGTTGGACCGTTGTCCGCGCATCACAGCGCCAAACACCTGACCACCGCCATCCGCCGTGATCTTTTGCGCAGCAGTCACCAGCTCATCCATCGACGCCGGAAGCTTGCCTGCCAGATACTTATCCACCAGATCCTTGTTGTAGAACATCGTATAGGCTTCCATCGAGATAGGCAGCGCATATTGCTGCGCCGCCGGATCACCGGGCGGGAAGCTTGCGCCCAGCAGCAGGTCGGGCGGGAAATCGGCGAAGTTATAGCCGCCGTCGGTCAGCTTGGCGTCGTTGATATAGGGGGTCAGCGATTCAACCCCACCGGCGTTCCATTGTTCGAACACGCCCGCATCCATCAGGGACATATAGACATCCGCTACCGGTTCTGCCGAATGCACCGCCAGATTCGCGCGGTCATTGTACAGGTCTTCGGCAAACGAGGTCAGGTTGACCTTTACCCCGGTCAGCGCCTCAAACTCCGCCAGATGCGCCTTCACGCCGCCGGTCCAGGGATGCTCGCTGGCCAGAACGGTGATTTCGGTTCCAGACGCCTGTTTCCAGTCAAAAGCACTGGCCGGAGCCCCAGCGAGAATCGCCAAAGCAGACAGGGCGGTCGGCAATAGTCTCGTGATCATTTCGTAACCCTCCGTGTTTGTTCATTTTTATTGATGGGCTCAGCCCGTCGCTTGACAACATGTTATGACATGCTATTATCTGAATAACATGAATGGCTATTTCGAGCAACAGACAGTTTGAGGGCGGCGATGACGGCAGAGGTGCAAGGGCAAACGGCAATCCGGCGCAGCGACAGCGCGCCCGCATATCTGCAGTTGGCCGACATACTGGAGGACCGGATTGCAGCGCTTGACGATGCCGCCCGCCGCCGCCCTCTGTCGTCGGAAAGCGAGCTGTCGCGCGAATTCGGCCTGTCCCGCATCAGCGTGCGTCAGGCAATCAAGCGGCTGGAAAGCAAGGGGCTGGTCTATTCCGAACAGGGCAAGGGATCGTTCCCGACCATCCCTCGCGTAAAGGGCATCTCTGGCTTTCACAGCTTTACCAACGAGGTGCTGCGCAATGGCCAGCGTCCCGGCTCGACCGTCCTTTTCTCTGGTCTGGTCGAAAGACTGCCCGCTGATATGCAGGACAAGCTGAACGTGCCAGTAGCCGAATGCGCCGACCACTTTCTTCTGCGCCGGGTTCGTTTGATTGATGACACACCGGTAGCGCTGGAGGATGCCTACCTTCCCGTGGCCACCTACCCCGGCATTGCCCCCGAACTCTTCGGCACCGCCTCGCTTTACGACGTGATCGGTCGCCGTTGGGGCCATGAACCCGGCTGGACCGACGCGATCATGGAGCCTGCCCGCGCGAGTGCAGCGGTGGCCAACCTGTTCAGCATAGACGAGGGCGACCCTGTTCTCGTCGCATGGCGGGTCACGCTGACCGCGAGTGACCAGTTGATTGAGCGGGTCCGCTCGATCTATCGGCCCGGCTTTAACCTGCGGGTCGCCCGCTATCGGCTGGGCTGAGTGATGACAGCGATAGGTCTGGATATCGGCGGTGGCAGCACCAAGATCGGGGTGATCTCTGCTACGGGCCATCTGCTGGACAGCCGCCGCGTCGTCATCGTGCCCGGCCAGACTGCCGATGACATCATAGCCGCCTACATCGCGTCGATTGCCGATCTGGCCGGGGACAGTCGCCTGCCGATCGGCGTGGCCTATCCGGGCCATATCGACCATGGCGCCAAGATCGGCCTGAATTCCAACGTGCTAGCCTTGGACGGGCAGCCCTTGTGCGAAAGGCTTGGCCATCACTTCGGCACACAAACCGCACTGCTGAATGACGCCGATGCCGCAGCCTATGCCGAAAGCCTGTGCCATCCCGAAGGCGTGACGGGGCGGTTTCTGGTGGTGACGCTTGGCACGGGCATCGGTGTCGCGGTGACGGTCAAAGGCCAGACCTTGGTGACCGCAGGCGGCACATTGGGCGATGCAGGGCATCTGAACCTTGACCCGTCCGGCCAGTTTCAATGCCGCATGGGCTGCACCGGCTGCCTTGAATCGCTGGCTTCCGCCGGTGCAATAGAACGTGACGCCGCCCTTTTGGCCGAGACCAGACCCGACAGCGCGCTCGCCTTGGCGATGGATGCTTCCGGCCTGATTTCAGCCGCCACGGTCTGCCGCCTCGCCTTGGCAGGCGACCCCGACGCCACCACCCTTGTGGCCCGCATGGAGGACTGGCTCGCCATGGCCGTTGCCAGCTGGCGGGCGATGTTCCATCCCGACCTCATCTGTTTTGGCGGCGGCCTCAGCGCCCTTGGCCAGGATTTCATCCACCGCCTGCAAACCAAATCCAATGCTCGCTCGCTGCCATTTCTGACCAACAGCCCCCTAAGACTGGCTACTTTGGGCAACGAAGCGGGAATGATTGGTGCCGGTCTGAAAGCGCTTCACCTACCGCAAGAACAGGAGACCCCCAATGTCTGAAGCCTATTTGGGCGAAATAGCGGAACAGCCCGGCATTCTGGCGCGCCTTGCCACCAGTTTTGCGGGTGCCTATGCCGCGCCCTTGACCGAGGTGGCAGCGCACCTGCAAGCTGGCGATTTTGACCGGGTGCTGATCACAGCCATGGGCGGCTCATTGCACGGCGCTTACCCCGCCTATTTGGAACTGAGCCGCCGTCTGGCCGTTCCGGTCTTGTTTTGGGATGCGTCGGAACTGACCCAGCAGGCCCCGGAAGTAATGAGCGCGCGCAGTCTGGTGATCGCCATCTCTCAATCCGGCGAAAGTGGTGAATTGCGCCGCCTGACCGAGTCACTCCTTCGCCCCGCCTTGGCGATCAGCGTGACCAACGGCACCGACAACAGCCTTGCCCGTTGGGCCGATATCGCCATCGCCACCCATGCCGGGCCAGAAAACACCGCGTCGACCAAGACCTACACGGCGGGCGTTGCGGCCCTGCATCTGGCACTGGCGCATCTGTTCGGTGAAGGTGCCAAGGCAGCGACCGAAGTCACCGCCGCAGCACTGGATGTGCAAAACCTGATCGACCGGCTAGCCAAGGAAACCGCCGATGCCGCAGCCTTCCTTGGCCACGAAGAACCGCTGGTCTTCATCGGTCGCGGCATAGGCTTTGCCAGCGCCGCAATGGCAGCCCTGCTGACGCAAGAGGCCGCGAAACTGGCCAGTCAGTCGCTGTCTGCCGGTCAGTTTCGCCATGGCCCGCTGGAAATGGTGCGGGCGAATTTCCGCGCCGTGATCTATCTCGGCACCGGTCCCACCCGCGACCTGACGATCCCGCTGGTCAAACAGATAACCCGCCTCGGCGGCAAATCTGTCGTCATCGGGTTCGGTACGATGCCCAACTTCGATCCGGCCTTTGTGCAGGCCATTACCCTGCCCGAAACTGTCGACGGTCTGCTGGCGATTCATGAGATCCTGCCAGTGCAATATCTGGTGATCCCTTTGGCCATCGCGCGGGGGTTTGAACCTGCGGCCTTCCTCAATGCGTCCAAAATCACCACTGGCCAATAGGTTTCCCATGCCCGCGCACAATCAGGAATACGACTACATCATCGTCGGCGCGGGTTCCGCTGGTTGCGTTCTAGCAGCACGCTTGACCGAAGACGGCACCAAATCCGTCTGCCTGATCGAGGCCGGGCCAAGCGACCGCAGCATCTTCATCAAAATGCCAGCGGCGCTGACAATTCCTATCGAAAGCAAGACCTACAACTGGGGCTATGTCACCGGCCCCGAGCCGCAGCTGGAAGACCGCATGATCGGCCAAGCGCGCGGTCGCGGGCTTGGCGGCAGTTCATCCATCAACGGCATGGTCTATGTGCGCGGCCATCCGGGCGACTATGATGGCTGGTCCAAATACGGGCTGGACGGCTGGTCATTTGCCGATTGCCTGCCCTATTTCAAGAAGATGGAAAACTTCGAGGGCGGGCGTGACCCCAATCGCGGTGGCACCGGACCCCTTCGTGTCACTCGCAGCCGCGCCGCGCACAGTTTTTACGATGCTTTCCTTGAGGCCGGGATGCAGTTTGGCCTGAAACAAGCCGCAGATTACAACAGCCGCGACATCGAAGGCCTGCATATCACCCAAGCCACCATCTACAACGGCACCCGCCAAAGTGCCGCCACCGCCTGGCTGCATCCCAACACATCCCGGCCCAATCTGACCGTGCTGACCGGCTGGCGTGTGGACCGTTTGGCGCAAGGCAAAACCCGGGTTGAAGGCGTCGCCTTGCGCCGGGGCACTCAGACCATGACCCTGCGCGGCGGGCGCGAGACGATTCTGTGCGCTGGAACCATCGGCACCCCGCATCTGTTGCTGTTGTCGGGCATCGGCCCAGCCGATCAAATCCGCGCTCTGGACATTCCCTTGGCCCATGATCGCCCCGGCGTCGGTGAAAACCTGCAAGACCATTTCGTCGCCTCGCTGATGTTTTCCTCCAGCGGCGTTCGCTCGGTCGCCTCCGACCTGTCGATGATCAACCGCGCCAAATTGGGCGTGCAGTGGCTCTTGACCCGCAAAGGCCTTGGCGGCACCAGTTTCTTTGAGGTGGGCGCGTTTTTCAAAAGCTCCCCCGACCAGCCCTTCGCCAATATGCAGCATGAATTCCTGCCCTTCCGCGCCGATTTTCAGGCCGGAAAGGTGCGGATCGACCACGGCTATCAATATTTCCTCAGCCAGATGCGCCCGCACAGCCGCGGTTGGCTGCGCCTGAAATCTGCGAACCCCGATCAGCACCCAGAAATCGTGTTCAACTATCTGTCCGACCCGCGCGACATCACCGAAATGATGGACGGGCTGATCATGACGCGCGAGATGGCCCGGCAGGCGGCCTGGCAAAAGCGTGGTGCACAAGATCTGCAACCTGGCCCCGCCGTGCAGACAGAGGCGGAAATGCTGGCCTGGATGCGCCATGTCGGCAATACTGAACACCACCCGGTTGGCACCTGCCGCATGGGTGATGACAATATGGCTGTAACGGATGGTCAGGGTCTGGTGCATGGCGTCGAGGGGCTGAGGATCGTCGACGGTTCGATCCTGCCTGCGATCCCCACGGCCAACGTAAACGCGCCAATCCTTATGGTGGCCGAAAAGATCGCGGATCGTATCCGGGGTCGCGCGCAGCTTGCGCGGCAACATCTGGTCTAAACCATACCTTTGAGAGGCTGATTGATGACTGCCACCCTGAAAGACTTTCTTGCGACGGGACAAGAGCACGGCCAGATCACGCTGGGCGACGATGCCGTTGTGATCCATGCCAATGGCAAAACCGACTGGTTCTTCCAACCCTCGGGCAGCAGCCAGATGGACAATGTGCCCGCCCTTTGCTTTGACACTACCGCCCCCATAGTGCAGCTTTCCGCCCGGGTTTCGGTCGATTTCGCGGCCGCCTATGATGCAGGGGCCCTGTTCGTCAAAGCGGCCCCTGACCAATGGGCCAAGATCGCGTTTGAGCGGAACAACCAGGCCGTGCCAACGATTGTCAGCGTGGTGACGCGCGGAGTTTCAGATGACAGCGACGGGCCCACCCATCCATGGGCTGAGGTCTGGCTTCGCATCAGTCTGGATCACGCCTTGGTCAGTCTGCACTACTCCGCCGATGGCGTCGTCTGGCGCTTTCTGCGGTTCTTCAGGCTGGACCGGGCTGAGAGTGCTGCGGTGGTGTTGGGCTTTGGGTCGCAATCCCCAATCGGCGCAGGTTGCACCTCGCGGTTCCGCGACATCCACATCAGCTATGACGGCCTGACCAACCAGCGCGACGGAAGCTGAACGCCGGGGCCGGGTTTTACGCCCGGTTCTTTCCCGCCACGCCTGATATTTGGCGAGGTTCTCGTCCTGCGTGGCCGGGTAAAGTCCGACGATCGCTGCCCCGCCGCGCACCTCTTCCAGCACGAAATCCTCAAAGCTTTCCATGCCAGCGCATTCATCGGCCAACTCGTCCGCCCGACGCGCCGGGATCACCATCACCCCATCGCAGTCACCCAGCAACACATCGCCGGGAAACACCGCGACATCGCCGCAGGCAATCGGCACGTTGATATCAAGCGCCTCGTGCAGGAGCAGGTTGGTCGGGGCCGAGGGTCTGGCGAAATAGGCCGGCATATCCAGCGCCCCAATCCCCTCGGCATCGCGAAACCCGCCATCGGACACCACACCCGCAGCGCCGCGCAACGCCAGCCGCGTGATCAGGATCGAACCTGCGGTCGCCGCCCGTATATCCTTGCGCGCATCCATCACAAGCACTCATCCGGGGGGCAAGTTTCCACCGCGACCCTTTGCGGATGGACCGGGTTGCGAAAGACGGTGATCGGATTGCGATCCTCCCGCCCGGGAATGTAGCGCAGCGTAAAGGGCTGCCCCACCATCGTCGGTTTGGGCGATCGTCATGGGCAAGATCGCCAACCAGCGCGCGGTCATCCGGCGCGCCCTGCGCGACTATGGAAAAGACATGCCGCCTGACGCCCGTGACGCTTTGGACCTTGTGACCGAACGGATGGGCTTGACCCATAGGTCGGGTTCCTGCACCGCCACCGTCCTGGCCGACCCAGTCTTGCGCTGGACCTGATGGAGGAATTGCGGGCGACCTTGGCCGGCCGGCTGGCCATGTCGCTGGTCAAACTTAGGCAATTGCGTGCGGATGATTTCCGCCAGATTGAAGGTGGCGCGGTACTGTTATCCGACGATGCGCGCCGCACTATCCTGACCGCCTGGCAAGACCGGAAAAAGGAAGAACGCCTCCATCCTTTCTTGGCGGAAAAGCCCCCTTTCGCCTGGTCCCCTTTCTGTAGGCGCAGATGTTGGCGCGCCACCTGCGCGGCGTTATCGACGCCTTTCCCCCTTGGTTCTGGAGCTGACATGCTGGTCCTTGTCACCTATGATGTCAGCCCGCTGGTGGAGGGCGGCAAGAAACGCTTGCGCCGGGTGGCCCGCGCCTGCGAAGATTTTGGGCAGCGCGTGCAGTTTTCGGTGTTAGATATCGAGGTCGATCCCGCGTAATGGACCAAGCTGAAAGCGCGGCTGGAGGGGATAATCCGGCTGGAACATGACTGCCTGTGCAACTACTATCTGGGGGCGAACTGGACCAGCAAGGTCGAACATGTCGGTGCAAAGCTCGCAGCCGACCTGAACGGTCCGCTGATCATCTGATCCTGCGGGCGGGTGTGCGAACCCAAAGGGTGCGAAATACGGCCTGAGGTTCTTACTGCCCGAGTTCTTTGAAATCGTTCAAAATCAAATAGGGCCCGGCACAAACCGAGCAAATCTCGGCATTCCCGCGCGAGGTTCGCATTGGAAATTGAATTCCCAGTGCGAAAACAACACGCTACAACCCCCACGTCGCCCCCCACACGGGGGCGTGGATCGAAACACACCAAGGGCGTCGACCTGGCGCGTTTGGCGAGGTCGCCCCCCCACACGGGGGCGTGGACAGAAACGACATAGCCTGCCGCCGCGTTGAGGTAGCCTACCGGTCGCCCCCCACCCGGCGCATGGATCGAAATCGCATCAAGGGCGGGTTGCGGCGGTTCAAACCGGGTCGCCCTCGACCCGAAGGCTTGGATCGAAACGGCCCGTACTCTGGCGGGCTGCGAGTTATGCTATGTAGCTCATTGAGAGTGCGTGGATTGAAACCCAGCAGTTCGTGCGCGGTCCTGCCATGTGCAAACGCCCCACTGGGAGGCTTGATCGAAACGGCACATGACACAGGCAACGCCGTGCAGACCGTCGCCGTCCGCGGCGAGAGGGCGTGGCTCGTCCGCACGGCTGAGATCAGCGTTGCGGCTGCGGTAGCCCCCTTTGCGGGCACCTGGATCGAAACGGGTCAACCACGCTGTTCGAACAGCGGATGGATCGTGCGTCTGCCAGTCAGATAACTCTAGATCGAATTCCCTGCACTTAGTGTCACGAACGTTATTCCTTTAGGTCTCGCGGTTTAGACAAATTTGAGTTGGTGCTCGCCATGTGCTCGCCCAACAAACCAAAGGGCTCGGGTGTTTCCACCCAAGCCCTTGATTGTGTTGGTGAGCCGGTCGGGATCCGAACCCGAGACCTACTGATTAAAAGTCAGTTGCTCTACCAGCTGAGCTACCGGCCCACGTCGCGGCTAGCTACGGAATGCCACAGGTGGCGTCAACCCCGTTTCGGGATTATTATCGACGCGCCTGATTCAGCGGAAAGGCATGGTGAGCCGTGAGGGGTTCGAACCTTCGACAAGCTGATTAAGAGTCAGCTGCTCTACCAACTGAGCTAACGGCCCATGCCGGTGGGGGAGTTAGGCGCATCGTCGGGGTCGGTCAAGGGCAAACGCTCTGGCAAAGGGCAAACGCTCTGGCACTAGCAAAACCGCCCTCATCAGCGTATATCGCGCGCCATGACCCAAAGGGACGTCCATAACGGCCTTAACTTCATGAAAATGCATGGGGCAGGCAACGATTTCATCGTCATCGACTCGCGGGGGCGCGGGCCGGTGGTGACGGCTGGTCTTGCGCGCGCGTTGGGTGACCGCAATCGCGGCGTCGGCTTTGATCAACTGGCAGAGATTCGCGATGCCGATAGTGCCGATTTCGCGCTCGATTTCTGGAACAACGACGGCAGCCGCGCCGAGTCATGCGGCAATGCAACCCGATGCGTCAGTGATCATGTGATGCGCCAAACCGGGCGTGATGCCGTGACACTGATCACCGCGCGCGGCCTGCTATCGGCGCGTCGTCGTGCGGATGGTCTGGTGTCCGTCAACATGGGTCCGCCGCAGCTTGACCCCGCGCTGTCGCTGCCGGTCGATCCCTTGCATTTACCGCTGCCCGGCGATCCTGTTGCGGTCGGCATGGGCAACCCGCACTGCGTGTTCTTCGTGCCGGACGCTGATATGGTGGACGTCGCCGGTCAAGGTGCAGCCATCGAAGTCGACCCGCTTTTCCCGCAAAAAACCAACGTCGAATTCGCCTCGGTCGTCAGTGCGGATCGTTTGCGTATGCGCGTTTGGGAACGCGGCGCGGGTATCACGCTGGCCTGCGGTTCCGGCGCTTGCGCCACCGCGGTCGCCGCCAATTTGCGCGGATTGACTGGACGTAGTGTGACCCTCGACCTCGACGGCGGGGTGTTGGAAATTGACTGGCGCGACGATGGTGTCTGGATGACCGGCCCCACGGCCCATGTTTTCGATGGCTGGCTATCCGCTGATTTCATAGCGAAAAACCCATGAACGCGCCGATTTTCGCCACACTCGGTTGCCGCCTGAATGCCTATGAGTCCGAGGCGATGAAAGAGCTTGCCGCCGCAGCCGGCCTGACCAATGCGGTGATTGTGAATACTTGTGCGGTAACGTCAGAAGCCGTTCGTAAATCCAAACAAGAGATCCGCCGCCTGTCGCGCGAAAACCCCGGCGCCGCCATTATCGTCACCGGATGCGCCGCCCAGACAGAGCCGGAAACCTTTGCCGAAATGCCCGAAGTCGCGCGCGTGGTCGGCAACCATGAAAAGATGCAGGCTGGCACCTGGGCCGCGCTCAACGTCCCCGATCTGATCGGCGTCACCGAAAAGGTGCAGGTCGATGACATCATGTCGGTGCGTGAAACCGCTGGCCATCTGATCGACGGCTTTGGCCGCCACCGCGCCTATGTGCAAGTCCAGAACGGCTGTGATCACCGCTGCACCTTTTGCATCATTCCGTTCGGTCGCGGTAATTCCCGCTCTGTGCCCGCTGGCGTCGTGGTGGATCAGATCAAGCGTCTGGTTGACAAGGGCTTCAACGAGGTTGTGCTGACCGGCGTAGACCTGACGTCGTGGGGGGCCGACTTGCCCGCCACGCCGCGCCTTGGTGACCTTGTGACGCGTATCCTGCGGCTTGTTCCCGACCTGCCCCGCTTGCGGATAAGCTCCATCGACAGCATTGAGGTCGACGATGCGCTGATGCAGGCCATCGCTACTGAGCCGCGTCTGATGCCCCACCTGCACCTTAGCTTGCAAGCGGGCGACGATATGATCCTGAAACGCATGAAGCGCCGCCACTTGCGTGATGACGCGATCCGGTTCTGCGAGGATGCCCGCCGCCTGCGCCCCGACATGGTGTTCGGTGCCGACCTGATCGCGGGCTTTCCTACCGAAACTGAACAGATGTTCGAAAACTCGCTGAAGCTGGTTCACGACTGCGGCCTGACGTTTCTGCACATCTTCCCCTATAGTGCGCGCAAGGGAACTCCGGCTGCCCGGATGCCGCAGGTTCGTGGCCCGGACATCAAATCGCGCGCGGCGCGACTGCGGGCAATGGGCGACGCGGCGTTGGCCACTCATCTGGCCGCCCAAGTTGGCCAGACCCACACCGTTCTTGTCGAAAACGCCCGCCTTGGCCGAACCGAGCAATTCACCGAAGTCACCTTTGACACCGACCAACCCGAAGGCCAGATTGCCCGCGTCCATATCTCGGGGTTTGCGAACGGCAGGTTGTTGGCCGCAAGCCGCCCCTAGGACTGACGTATGGTGTCGCCGGGCTGTAGCGTCGGAAACAGCTCCACTACCTCGCTGCCAATGTCCGGCGCTGCGTTATGCCCGGCAATGATCTGGGCCGCTCTGCGGCCAATCTCCAACCGGCAAGCGTCCATCGTCGCCAATCGCCTTGGCAACCCATCCAACAGCTCGACCCCGTTAAAGCCCGCAAGTCCCATTTTGCCCGGCACGTCTATGCCCTTGTCCAGACAATACAAAAGCCCACCTGCGCCAATCATGTCATTGGAGTAATACAGAAAATCGACATCCGGGTTGCGCGCCAGCAACGCCGCGGTCATTTCCCGGCCCTTCAGCAGCGCCGATCCACCCGAGTAGAACTCTCGGTCCACCAAGGCCATTCCGACCCGTTTCAGTGCATCCTCAAACCCGTCCAGCCGCTTGCGTGCCCGGTAGTCATCCGGCATCTGCGTTCCCAGAAACGCGATCTTGCGATAACCAGAGGCGACAATGGCCTCTGCCATCTGCCGCCCGGCCCGGCGATGCGAAATGCCCACGGCATTGTCGACCGGCGTGCCATCAATATCCATGATCTCGACAATCGGGATTCCAGCCTGCCGCAGCATCGCCCGCGCGGCATCCGTATGCTCCAGTCCTGCCAGAATGACGCCCGAAGGCCGCCACGACAGCATCTCGTACAGAACCGCCTCTTCCCGCGCTGGAGAATAGTTTGTAACGCCAACAACAGGTTGCAGATCGGTGTTGTCCAGAACCTCGGAAATCCCGGTCATGACTTCGGGGAAAACCATGTTGGACAGCGACGGGATAATCACGCCCACCAGATTGACCCGTTGGCTGGCCAAAGCTCCGGCGATCTTGTTTGGCACATATCCCAAGGTTCGGGCCGCGTCCAATACCCGCGCCCTTGTGGCCCCCGAAACATCGCCCCTGTTCCGCAGCACCCTGCTGACCGTCATCTCGCTGACACCTGAAGCCTCCGACACATCGCGAAGGGTCAGGGTGCGGCGCGGGTCGATGCTTTGGTTTTTTGTCAAAGTTCAAATGCCTTCATGTTGTCAACAACTGTTAGCGCCAATCCTGTCCCATGTCCAAGTCGCGATATAGGCGGAACGACCCCACGAACCGGTTGCAAAACAAGGTGTTTCAACGCATGAAGACCCCGCTTGGCCCCGTAGCTCAGCTGGATAGAGCAACGGTTTCCTAAACCGTAGGCCGCGTGTTCGAATCACGCCGGGGTCACCAATCGTCAGAAATCCAGATGCTCGACATTCAGTGCGTTTTGCTGGATGAACTCGCGGCGCGGCTCGACCACATCGCCCATCAGCTTGGTGAAAATGTCATCGGCCTCGGCCAGATCAGCGATTTTCACTTGCAACAAAGTGCGCGCTTCGGGGTCCAGCGTGGTTTCCCACAACTGTTCCGGGTTCATCTCGCCCAAACCCTTATACCGTTGCAATGTCAGACCTTTTTCGCCTTCAGCCAGCACGGATTTCAGCAGGTCGATCGGGCCATGCACCGTCTGCTCGCGGTCTTTGCGCGTCAGTCGGGCCGGGTCGCGATAGTAGTCACGGGTTTCGCGGGAAATAGCGGCCAGACGCCGCGCCTCGCCCGAGCGCAGCACGGCCCCGTCCAGCGTTCGCAATTCCTCAACGCCCCGCAGGACGCGCGACAGGCGAATCCCATGGTCTTGGGTGATACGACCGCTCCAGCCTTTTTCGTATTCCGGCGCGATCATATTCAACCGCACTGCAACGGTATCGGCGACCGCCTGCAGACCGGCATCGGCCTGCCCCAGATCGAATGCGCCCGCCAAAGCCGCCTGCTCCAGTATGCCTCGCGGATAGTTGGTTGGGAATGAATCCAGCACCTTACGGAATTGCCGCGCGCCGTCGATGACCCGGCGCAGATCGGCCCCGGCGATTTCTTCACCGCTGCGCAGGCACAAAACCGCGCCTTCGACGCCCATGTCGATCAGGTAATCTTCCAGCGCCAGTTGATCCTTGATGTAAACCTCTGACTTGCCGCGCGCGACTTTGTACAGGGGGGGCTGCGCGATATACAGGTAGCCGCCTTCGATCAGTTGCGGCATCTGCCGGAAGAAAAAGGTCAGAATAAGCGTGCGGATGTGCGCCCCGTCCACATCAGCGTCGGTCATGATGACGACCTTGTGGTAGCGTAACTTCTTGATATCAAACTCATCCCGGCCAATTCCGGTCCCGAGTGCAGTGATCAGGGTGCCGATTTCCTGACTGGCAAGCATACGGTCAAACCGCGCCCTCTCGACGTTCAGAATTTTGCCCTTCAGCGGCAGCACGGCCTGATTGGCACGCGAACGGCCTTGCTTGGCAGACCCGCCAGCCGAGTCGCCCTCGACCAGAAAAATCTCTGCCTTGGACGCGTCTTTTTCCTGACAATCCGCCAGTTTCCCCGGCAGGTTCGACACGTCCAGCGCCGTCTTGCGGCGCGTCAGATCACGCGCCTTACGGGCCGCCTCACGCGCCAAGGCGGCCTCGATGATTTTGCTGACAATAATCCGCGCAGGTCCCGGATTCTCCTCAAACCACTCACTCAGCTTTTCGTTGACCAGATTTTCCACCGCTGGCCGCACTTCCGAAGAAACCAGCTTGTCCTTGGTCTGGCTCGAAAATTTGGGGTCCGGCACCTTGACCGACAACACGCAGGTCAAACCCTCGCGCGCGTCGTCGCCGGTGAAATCGACCTTCTCTTTCTTGGCGATGCCCGTCGTCTGGGCGTAGTTGTTGATCGTCCGCGTCAGCGCACCGCGAAAGCCCGCAAGATGGGTGCCGCCGTCACGCTGCGGGATATTGTTGGTGAATGGCAGCACGTTTTCATGGTAACTGTCGTTCCACCACATCGCCACTTCAACACCGATGCCGTTCTTTTCGCCTAGGATATAGATCGGCTCTGGCAGGGCAGAAGTCTTTGATCGATCAAGGTATTTAACGAACTCTTTGACGCCGCCCTCGTAAAACAGTTCGGATTTCAGCGGTTCTGCGGGCCGTTCATCCTCAAGGATAATCCGCACACCGGAGTTAAGGAACGCAAGTTCACGAAGGCGGTTTTCCAGAATTTTGAATTGATAGTCGAGGTTGGAAAAAGTCCCGGTCGGTATGTTGATCTTGGCCGACGCGAGAAAACGCACCTCGGTTCCGCGCATACCCGGCGCGGGGCCAACCGGATAGACATGGACCACGCAGTCGCCATGTTCGAACCGGGCACGGTATTCGGTGTCGTCGCGCCACACCGTCAGTTCCAGCCATTCCGACAGCGCATTGACGACGGAAACGCCAACGCCGTGCAGACCGCCGGACACTTTGTAAGCGTTGCCCGAGTCGTCAGTGTTGTTGAATTTCCCGCCGGCATGCAGCTGCGTCATGATGACTTCCGCCGCCGAAACACCCTCTTCCTGATGGATATCGACCGGGATGCCACGGCCGTTGTCGCGCACCGAAACAGAGCTGTCGGCGTGGATTTTTACGGTGACAGCTGTCGCGTGTCCAGCCAGCGCCTCGTCAATGCCGTTGTCCACGACTTCGTAGACCATGTGGTGCAGACCCGACCCGTCGTCGGTGTCGCCAATATACATGCCGGGACGCTTGCGAACTGCGTCCAACCCCTTGAGAACCTTGATGGAATCGGCGCCGTAGCTTTCGACTTTCTTGGGCTCTTCGGCCATAGGTACTGCATCCCCTTGATTACCCGCGATTTATAGCGGTTTAGGGGGGGGATGTCACGCGTTGGGCACAATATTTAGTGGTTAAGTCAGCGCAATGACGCCGCCGACAATGATCAGCAAAACACCGGAAAAGAGGTTCATCCGCCCCAGATTTTCGGCAGACGACAACAGCCGCCGCGCCCGGTCCAGGAACAGCGCAAGACACAGATTGCCAAGCACCGGAACCACCATCGAGATGGCAATAATCGCCGCAATATCGGGCGCGGTCAGACGGGACAGATCGAAAAAGCCGGGCAGAACGCCCATGTAGAACAGGATCGCCTTGGGGTTACCGATCACCACCGCAACTCCGGTCAAAAAGCCTGCC
>JBDSXE010000240.1:0-7009 GCA_039926325.1 Paracoccaceae bacterium
CCCGATGCCGCATGGCCCCCTAATCTGACCCGAGCAGTCAAGGAACACCTCATGGCCTTCAAACCGCTCGTAATCCTTCTCGCTGCCGCAATGCTAGGCAGCTTGTTCTTGCCGTGGCTCGCCACGCCAGCTGGCAACATCATGGTCCCGTGGGATCTGATCAAGCAGATCAAGCCCGATCAGGCGCTTGATGTCATGAAGCAATCCCCGCCTGAAGTCTGGGCGCTGGTCGCATCCTTCGCCCTCGCAGCCCTGCTGGTCGTGACCTGCCTTCTTGGCATTGAAAGCAAGCTTGTCGGCGTGCTGACCGGCGCCATCCCGTTGGCACTGGTCGGCTATGGTATCTACCACGGTGCCAACGCCGCAAGCGATCTCGGCGTGCCGCAACTGCGCCTGCAAGACTGGAACGACATGCTCAATCAGATCAAGCAAACCTTCGGCCCTGGTCTTTATGCGTGGCTTGGTGGCGCGGCTTTGCTGTTCGTTGTCAGCTTCCTTGACCCAGGCCGCCGCGCCAGATGAAACTCTACTACTCCCACAACTCCAACCCCCGTCTTGCCGTGGCTGTCGCCCGCTACTGCAATGCGCCTGTCGAATTCGTTTTTGCCAACCCGACCGACCCGGCGCAAAAAGCGTTCTACGCCCCGCTGAACCCCAACCGTCGCGTCCCGATCCTCGTCGAAGCCAACCGCCCGCCACTTTGGGAAGCCGACGCGATCGCCGCCCGGCTGTGTCAGATTACCGGCTCTGACCTGTGGCCGGCCCCCGAACACCTGCCAGACCTGCTGAAATGGCTTAGCTGGACCCATGACCATTTCGGGCCGCCCTGCTCCGCCTTCTATTTCGAAAATATCGTCAAACCGACCTTCACCGATCACCGTGAACCGCCCGAAGTCATGGCTTCGCACATGAGGGATTTTCGCCACTACGCCCGCCTGCTGGACAAAATGCTAAAGGGCCATCGCTGGTTGATCGCCGACAAACCCAGCTACGCCGACTTTCGGGTGGCCTTCGTGCTGCCCTACGCCGCCAAAGCCGGTTTGCCTTTATCCGACTATCCAGAGGTGCAGCGCCTGTCCGACCAGCTCGACGAACTGGAAGCATGGCGCGATCCGTTCAAAGGCTTCGCCTGATCCGCCACTCATCAATCCCTGCGGGCTTTCTGCGTAGGGCTTGATGACCGGCCCACTTGGCCTTTTCACGTTTTCGCAAACCCTAAAATGTGGTTAACGAAAATCACCAACCCATTGAGTCCAATATATTTCCCCAAATGTCCGAATCTGGACGCCCCTCAATCCGTCGCCAAATCCCAGCCATCGGGATAAAAGTCGTGGGCCAAAGCAATCTCCGTCGACAGCTTTTCATTCGCCCATATCGGCTCTGGGGCCACCGGAATCGGCCCATATGAGGCGATCAGATGCTCGCCTTCCCGCCGCGTCTTGAAGCCCTTCAACCGCAAGGCCCGCTCAAACGCCGGCCAGCTGGCATCGTTCTCCTCGACGAAAAACAAAAAGTCTACAACCGCCGTCTCGGGCAGCTTTTGTCCCTTTCCGGCCTTCTTGAACGTATCGAAAGTCTCGCGCTTCTGCGCCTCATAATTGTGGGCCATGATCCCCCCTTTCGTTGCGAACTATCACCCCATCAGCCGACGGGCCAGCCAGTTCTGCCGCTCCACCACCCTTGGCAAATCAATCGTCGCCATCTGCCCCTCCTTCACCACGCGCCGCCCCTCGACGAACAAATCCCGCACGCGTGTGGGGCCAGCCAGCAGGAACGCAACCGGATCCCAGGACCCCGCCGCCTCCACCCCGCTCACGTCCCAAACTGCCACATCCGCCCGCTTGGCCACCTCGATTGACCCGCAATCGCTGCGCCCCAAAACCTGTGCGCCACCCAGCGTCGCAATCTCCAAAGCCTCCCGCGCGCTCATCGCATCCGCCCCGCGCGCAACCCTTTGCAGCAGCATCGCCATCCGCGCCTCTCCCACCAGATTGCCCATGTCATTAGAGGCGGACCCGTCCACCCCCAGCCCCACCTTCACCCCCGCATCCCGCATCGCCCGCACCGGCGCAATCCCCGACCCCAACCGACAATTCGAACACGGACAATGCGCCACACCGGTCCGCGATCGCGCAAATAGATCAATCTCGCCCGCATCCAGCTTTACACAATGCGCGTGCCAGACATCATCGCCGGTCCAGCCCAAATCCTCGGCATACTGCCCCGGACGACAGCCAAACTTCGCCAGAGAATACGCGATGTCCTCGTCATTCTCTGCCAGGTGAGTGTGCAGCATCACCCCCTTGTCCCGCGCCAGCAATGCCGCTTCTCGCATCAAATCCCGCGAGACTGAAAACGGCGAACACGGTGCCAACCCCACCCGCACCATCGCCCCCTCGCCCGCATCATGGAAAGCATCCACCACCCGGATGCAGTCTTGCAAAATGGCCGCCTCCCGCTCTACCAGCCCATCTGGCGGCAGACCCCCAGCACTCTCGCCGATGCTCATCGCGCCCCGCGTCGGATGAAACCGCAAGCCGACCTCGCCCGCCGCCGCAATCGTGTCATCCAGCCGCGACCCGTTCGGATACAGGTACAAATGATCCGACGACATAGAACACCCTGACAGCGCCAGTTCCGCCAGCCCAACCTGAGCCGAGACGAACATCTCCTCCGGGCCAAACCGCGCCCAAATCGGATACAGCGTCTTCAGCCAGCCGAACAACAGCGCATCCTGCCCGCCCGGCACTGCCCGGGTCAGTGTCTGATACAAATGATGATGCGTGTTGACCAATCCCGGCGTGACCACACAGCCCGCGGCCTCAACCACTTCACCGGCCGTGGTCAGCCCGGACCCTACCGTAGCAATCACCCCGCCACGCAGCAGAACGTCGCCCCCGGCAATCTCTGCCCGATCCGCGTTCATTGTGACGACGGCGGTTGCATTGCGGATCAGGATTTCGGTGGACATGGATTCACCTTCCGCATTTCGGTAAAAAACCCTACGGCATTACTCGGTGGGGGTTCAACCTTTCGACTTTGGCTCAGCCGTTCAGCAGCGCCAGCGCCTCAGCATGTATTGTCGCATTCGCCGCAGCCAGCACTCGCCCGCCTTGATGACAGGGCCGCCCCTGCCAGTCCGTCACGACACCGCCAGCCGCCTCGATCACCGCAATCGGCGCCTGAACATCATAGGGCTGCAGTCCAGCCTCGATCACAAGATCAATCTGCCCCGCCGCGATCAGCGCATAGGCGTAGCAATCGGTGCCGTAGCGTACCAGCCGCGCCTTCGGAGCAACCTTTCGAAACGCGGCACCCTCTTCGGCGGTGCCAACTTCGGGGAATGTCGAAAACAGGATCGCCTCGGACAGGGGTCGCGCTGTTCGGGTTTTCAGCACCCGCCGCCCCATTGGTCCGTTCACCTCCGCCCGACCAAGCCCACCCTCGAACCGCTCTCGGATATAAGGCTGGTCGATCAGGCCATAAATCGGCCCCGTCTCGTCTGCGACCGAAATCAGCACACCCCAAGTCGGCGTGCCCGACAGATATCCGCGCGTTCCATCAATCGGATCCAGGACCCATGTCAGACCCGAAGTTCCGGCCACTGGCCCGAACTCCTCGCCCAAAATCCCATCCTGCGGTCTGCGCAGCGCGAGGATTGCCCGCATCCGCTGTTCTGAAAGACGGTCAGCGACGGTCACCGGATCAAAGCGGATTTGCTCTTTGTTGTCGGCGGTCAACCCATCGCTGCGAAAATGCAAAAGCGTCGCCACCCGCGCCGCATCGGCCAGTTCAGCAGCCGTCGAAATCAGTTCTGCCGCCAAGTCAGTGCCAATTCTGGTCATGATGCGCCCTCGCCGCTACTACACGGCGCTAACCCGTCACGCTTGACGGGTCAAGTCGCGCGCATCAGCGTCCTCTGGCTGACCTTGCAGCTAAGCAGCCTCGCTCAGCACGCGGGCCAGATCGAACAGGCGGCGGCGTTGCGCTTCGGGAATGGCATAATAAGACCGGACCAATTCCATCGCTTCACGGTCCGCCATCATGTCGCTGCCAACCGCAGCAACCGAGCCGTTGGCGAGCCCTTCGAAGAAAAAGCTGATCGTGACGCCCAAAGTCGCTGCAACATCCCAAAGTCTGGATGCAGAAACGCGGTTCATCCCGGTTTCGTATTTCTGAATCTGCTGGAACTTTATGCCCACTTTGTCGGCAAGCTGCTGCTGGGTCATACCTACCATCCAACGCCGCTGTCTGATCCGTTTTCCAACATGTGCATCAACTGGGTGTTTCATTCCTGTCTCCATTTCCGCATTACTCCCTGACAAGCTGATAGCAAGAACCGTGCCAAAATTCGTTTGCAGACGTCTTTTATCGAAGAAAGTTTAGCCCAGACCAAAATACCTGTCTTATTGGACAATATGAATTATACAAACGAACAGGAATACAACGCAGGACTGTCTAATTCGCCGTGCAGGGTCTAAGTCCGGAATACACTCTCCCTTAACGTGTTTAGTGCTTTGCATCGCATATTGCGAATATAATCACCCCAAAATATTCCATTTTGCAAACAATCTCGCCGTTAACCCTTAAAACTGCCCGCCGCTGGCAAGTCCTATCCCAATTTCTTTCCCCCAGGTAACCAAAATTGAACACGGGGCAGCTCTAATAATACAACCTTTACGGGATTATGTAAACGAAAGACTTCAAGCGGAAATCGCTTCATTGTCCCGCTCCACGACTGACAAACGCGGTCCTCGATTGGCATAGGCACGGCGCATATGGTCGGCCAACGCTCTGATTGCGGCACCCTGAACGGCCACGCCCACGTAAAGGTTGATCTTCATCTTTGCCAGGTCCGGCAGCGTCCCGCCGTGGTTGATACGCTCTACGTGCCGCGGCTCCGACCCTTCAAGGACCGTATGCACCGCAAGGTCGGCGCTGACCGTCGCCTCGATCGTGCGGGTGTTGTCGCTATCGACCGCCATGATCCAAGGCACGCCCTTCGCATCCAGACGCGCCTGGACCCCTTGCCGGAAAATGCAGCGTTGCTCATAGGCCAGCGGCAGCGGGCGCCGCTGCCATGCCTGCCCACCCGGCGCACCAACCCACACCATCTGCAGTTCGGTCAGCGTTTCACCGCCAGGTTCCACATCATGTTCGGTCGTCATGATCATGTCGCATTCACCCCGACCGAACATCTCTTGCAGGGCGCGGGTGTACGACGACAGCAACCGCACCCTGACCTTAGGGTAATCCACTGCAAAACGGTGCAACACCTGCGGGATCGCGGGGTAGACGATGTCATGCGGCACCCCCAACACAATCTCGCCCTCAAACTGCGCGTGGGTCAGCAGGCCATAAACCTCGTCGTTCAGTGCCAGCATACGTCGCGCAGAACTTAGCAGATGCTCACCCGCAGGCGTTAGCCCGACCTTCCGCGCACGCCGGTCCAGCAGCGCGCACCCCAAGGCTTCCTCCAGTCGCTTGATCTGCATCGACACCGCCGATTGCGTCAGGTTCAAAAACCCCGCGGCGCGCGTCACCCCGCCAGCATCCACGATAGCCACGAACGATCGCAGCGAGGTCATGTCCAGATTGCGCGCCATATCACAATTCCTGATGAGTTAAGTCATAAGCATTCATTTTTAGAATGTGCCAGATTGCTGTAAAACGATCAAGCAAGTTGATCACTCCACCGGCCTCAGCCCCACAAATGATAGCTCACCTAACACACAAAAAGAATCCCTGACTCGCACGAATCGCCATTAAATTCCATAAAACACCACATGACGAAGCCCAGAAAGGACACATCATGTTAGTTTCACTTCGCAACGCCGCGGCCCACCATGTTTCGACCGCAACGAAACCTCTCGGCTTTTTCGCGCGTATCAAGCGGGCTCGGTCCTTGCACCAAGAACGTCAGGCGCTGCTTCGAATGGATGACGCTTTGCTGCGCGATATCGGCCTTACCCGCGAACAAGCACTGGATGAGGCGGCCCGCCCGATCTGGGATGCGCCCTCCACTTGGAGGCGCTGAACATACCCGCTTTCCAATTCCTGACGTTAATCCTTGAAATACACCTCCGGTAACCCGATATTGACGCCATAAGGCAGCTCGGAACACCGGGCGCCTGTCAGATCAACCGGAGGCTTTCATGGCTGACTATCAGACGATCCGAACCGTAGGCGCGGGCGCCGGTACGGCAACCATTGATGCGGGCCTGCGCGCCCATATGAACAAGGTCTACGGCCTGATGTCCGTAGGTATGCTGCTGACCGCTTTGGCAGCTTGGGCGATTTCGGGTCTGTCGGTCACGACTGACCCGGCGCTGCAAGTGGCGCAGCTTGGCCACGGTCTGTATCTGAACAGCTTCGGCGCGGCGATCTACCTGTCGCCGCTGCGTTGGGTTCTGATGTTCGCGCCCTTGGTGATGGTCTTTGCCTTTGGCGCGCTGATCCCCCGCCTGTCGGTCGCCGCGGCGCAACTGTTCTTTTATGTTTATGCCGCCGCAGTCGGCATTTCACTTAGCTCGATCCTTCTGGTGTTCACCGGCGCTTCGGTGGTCACGACCTTCCTTGTGACCGCAGTCGCATTCGCCGCGCTGTCGCTGTATGGCTACACCACGAAAAAGGATCTGTCCGCGATGGGCACATTCCTGATCATGGGCGTGGTCGGGCTGTTCGTAGCGATGATCGTCAACATGTTCCTGCACTCTGCGGGTCTGCAGTTTGCGATCTCGTTGATCGGTGTGCTGATCTTCGCCGGTCTTACCGCATTTGATACTCAGACCATCAAGAACACCTATGTGCAGCACGCTGCGGGTGGCGATCAGGAATGGCTGGGTAAAGCCGCGATCATGGGTGCCTTGAACCTGTACCTCGACTTCATCAACATGTTCATGTTCCTGCTGCAGTTCATGGGCGATCGTCGCTAACCAACGCTGCATTGCCAGAGATCGGGCCGGGGGAAACCTCGGCCCTTTTCATTTGATCCGACGCAGCATCCTGA
>JBDSXE010000241.1:0-11401 GCA_039926325.1 Paracoccaceae bacterium
CCCCCCTTGCGCTGTCGCAGAGCCGAACGCGAAACGGCCAGCAAGATGCGATCAAAGCCGGTGATCAAGACCTGACCCGGCAAGTTTGGCTTGGCCGAACCCGCCAAGGGCGATGATCGCTGCAGTATACGCTGGCGCAAGGATAATCAGGTCCACACTCCCTGACCATTGCAGCGCGACCCGACGCAGGTCCGCTTCGCGCCACCAGACACCGGCATCGAAATCATCTTTGCCGGTGTTGGCCTTCCAGAAACGCCTCCGCTCAGTCGCGACCGTCCAGCGTCAGCCGGTGAACTCGCCCGTCAGATGGCCCGTGCTTTGACCCGACCGCTCCAGCAGTTCCAGCATCAGGCGCTTGACCTCTGGACCGAACTCCGGATGCACCAATGCGTGCGCCATCGTCGCCTCGATAAAGCCGATCTTGGACCCGCAGTCATAGCGACGGCCCTCAAATTGGTAGGCGTCGACGCCCCCCATCGGGATCAGCGTTCGGATCGCATCTGTCAGTTGCACTTCGCCGCCGCTGCCGGCCTTTTGGGTCCGCAGGGTCTGCATGATGCGGCCATCCAGAATGTAGCGCCCGGCAACAGCCAGATTTGACGGTGCATCTTTGATCGATGGCTTTTCGACGATGGCTCTGACCACGCTAGAGCCGCCCCTGGGCGGAACATCGGCATCGACAATGCCATAGCTGCTGACCTCATCCGGTCGCACCTGTTCGACCGCAAGAACGCTGCGCCCGGTTCTGGCGTGCAGACGGGCCATCTGGGACAGAATGGGAACCTCACCGTCCATCAGATCGTCCGCCAGCAGGACTGCGAAATGCTCGTCCGGTTCAATGATCGGCGCGGCGCAGGCAACTGCATGGCCAAGGCCAAGCGCCTCTGCTTGTCGGAAATAGATGCAGGTGACATGCGGCGGCACGATGGAGTTGAGGTAGTCCGCCATCTCGTTCTTGCCCTTGGACCGCAGCAGCGTGTCCAGTTCGGGGTTGGAATCGAAATGGTCGGCGATGGACCGCTTGGTGCGCCCGATCACGAAAATCAGCTGGGTGATGCCAGCATCAACTGCCTCTTCGACCGCGAACTGGATCAACGGCTTGTCGATGACCGTCAGCATTTCCTTTGGTTGCGCCTTGGTCGCAGGCAAAAAGCGCGTGCCCAGACCAGCTACCGGAAATACCGCTTTAGTAAGTGGCCGCATTCTGGGTCATCCTTCTACGTTTCGAACAACTGGTGCTATGACCGGAATTCGAGTCTTGTAAAAGGCCATGCCAGAAACGTGTTCACCCGTTAAGCCGATTTCAGCAAACGCTCTTGAAACGCTCGACAATCACGTCAAGCACCTCGGCTGGGTCACGCTTCCACCAGTTTGCAGCACTAAACAGTTCCACCTCGCAAGCTCCGCGATAGCCCGCTTCCTCGACGCAGGCGCGGATGGGCTTCAAATCAGCAACTCCGTCACCCATCATACCGCGGTCCAGCAGGAAATCCTTAGTGTCGGCCAGCCAGTCGCACAGGTGATAGCCGAAGATCCGACAGCCAGCGCGTGCCAGTTGGCGGCGCAGGTCAGTGTCCCACCAGACATGGTACACATCAATCGCCACGCCCACATTGGCGGCCCCGATGGCGTCGCAGATATCCAGCGCGTCGCGTGTCGTGGTCAGGCACGAGCGGTTGCCACCGTAAACCGGATTAAGCGGCTCCAACGCCAGTTTGACGCCGCGTGCCGCCGCATAGGGGGCCGCTTGTGCTACACGGTCGGTCACCAGCTTCAGGCTTTCAGCAACGCCTTTGGTACCCGGCTCCACCCCGCCGACGACAATGGTCAAGACTGGCGCACCCAATGCCGCAGCCATGTCGATGGCGGCACAGAAATCGTCCATGACCGCAGTGCAGCCCTGTGGTGCCAACGGCCCGACCAGAAATGGCGCCCGGCACAGTCCTGTCACGGCCATTCCGGCAGCGCGCACCCGGTTGCCTATTTCAACTGCGCGCGAGCCAATCTCGCGCCGCCAGAACACGATGCCACCGAACCCTCGAGCGGCACAGGCGTCGATCACCCGATCTGGCGACCACCCCGCACCCTGCAGGTCCACATTATGACCCAAGGTTGCGGTGTTCAGCGTCAGCGGCGAAAGGTCGGCAGAAAAATCGCGCATCACACCCCGTAGACGGCCAGCAGCCGCTTCATCCGCGTGACCGCCATTTCAGGATCGCGCAGCAGACCACACCCATCCGCCAGCCGGAAAAGCTCTGTGAAATACGGCAAGGGTCGCATCGCTTGTGCACCGTTCAGCATGATGAAATGGTCCTGAAAGCCGTTGAGCCACGCCAGAAACACCACGCCGGTCTTGTAATATTGCGTCGGCGCACGAAAGATCAGCCGTGCCAGCGGCGCCGTCGGGTCCAGCGTCGCCCTGAACCCCGCGTGGTCGCCCTGCCCCAACTTTTTTACGGCAAACGCGGCAGCCGGGGCCAACGGGTCGAATATGCCCAGCAAGGCATGGGAATGGCCTTGAGCATCACCCTCGATCAGTTCGGGATAGTTGAAATCATCGCCGGTGTACATTTTGACACCCGCAGGCAGCCTGCGGCGCATCCGGATTTCCTTGTCTTTGTCCAGGAGCGAGATCTTGATCCCGTCCACTTTGGTGACATTCTGTGAAATCACCGCCAGCGCGGTTTCCATCGCCACATCGAAATTCGCGGTCCCCCAATAGCCCGCCAGTGCCGGATCGAACATCTCACCCAGCCAATGCAGGATCACCGGCTGGTCGCAGGCTGACAGCACGTCGGAATAGACCTTGATGTAATCCTCTGGACCCTTGGCCGCCTGCACCAGTTTGCGGCTGGCCATCAGGATGATCCGCCCACCAAGCCGCTGAATGGCTTCGACCTGTTCCAGATAGGCCGCGCGCACCTGATCCAGTGTGTGGTCGCCGGGCGGCAAATGGTCCGTGCCGCAGCCGTTGGCCACCAGCGCGTCGGGCAATTCCGCACGCGTGCGCCGGATCAGTTCCAGCGCCCCCGGCCAGTCAAGCCCCATGCCGCGCTGCGCCGTGTCCATCGCCTCGGCAATTCCCAGCCCCAGACCGGCAAGGTAGCGGCGGAATTCCATCGTCTTGTCCCAGTCAATCGTCGCGCGCCCTGACGGGTCGTTGGCGGTAAAGGGATCGGCGACAATGTGGGCCGCAGAATACACCACACGCGCAGCATCCCTGCCCAGAACTGCGGTCGGCGTCGGCGTACCAGCCATAGAAAACACCACCATCTGGCCATTGGTATCCGGGAGGGAAATCTTCATGGCCAATCCTCAGAAACGAGGGACAAGCATTCCGGCATCAGCCGAAATTACCTGTCCGGTGGTGTAAGGAAGCCTGCCCGTGGCAAGCGATGCGATGATCATGCCGATCTCTGCGGGCTGACCCACGCGCGGCAGCAGCGTCAGACCTTCTTCGGCGCGCTTGCGATATGAAGCGATCACAGCAGCGGTCATTTCGGTCGCGATCAGGCCCGGCTGAACATCATAGACAGCGATATTCTCAGGGCCAAGCCGCACCGCCAACGCCTTGGACACCATCGCCGCTGCCGCCTTTGACGCACAATATTCCGCCCGCTGCACCGCGACCGCAATCGCGTTGGCCGAGGTCACGTTGATGATCGCGTGGAACAAGTTTGCGTCGCGCGGCCGCGCCAGAAGCCTTTTGGCGAACGCCTGCGACAGAAAGAACATCGCCTTCGTGTTGACGCTCAGGCAGCGATCCCAACTTGCCTCTGACACATCCAGCAGGTCGCCCCGGCTGAGCACCCCAACGCCGGCATTGTTCACAAGCGTCGTCAGCGGGCCGAGTGCAGCTTCGATCCGCGCCAGTGCAGCATCATGGCCCGCAATGTCGGTTACGTCGAACGGAGCGGGCACGGCAGGCCCGATTGCTGCCACCTCTGCAACTGCCGCCCGTAGTTCGGCATCGTCAGACGGGCCGTTCACCGCAATCGCAAAGCCCGCCTGGGCCAGCGCCTTGGCCGCTGCCAGACCGATCCCGCGCGATGATCCCGTGACCAGTGCCACCTGCCCCGTCGCTTGCACTTTCACGACCTGGCCCCCTTCTTCAACAACTCTCGCGCGATGATCATACGCTGGATTTGCTGAGTGCCTTCATAGATTTGCGTGATCTTTGCGTCACGGTACAGTCGCTCGACCTCAAACCCACGAATGTAGCCAGATCCGCCGAATACCTGCACCGCGTCGGCAGTCCGGGCCACCGCCATGTCGCCAGCGAAACACTTCGCCATCGAACAGGCTTTGGTTGCATCCTCGCCCCGGTCGATCTTGACCGCCGCCGAATGCACCAGCAGTCGCGCGGCCTCGATATCCTTGGCCATGTCGGCCAACAACCACTGCACGCCCTGAAACTCCGAAATTGTCTTGCCGAATTGCTTGCGCTGCCCGGCATAGTCCACCGCAGCCTCCAACCCGGCCTGCCCGATACCGACTGCGAGTGAGGCAATCCCCACCCGTCCCTTGTCCAGCACCGACATCATCATGTGAAACCCGCGCCCCTGCTGACCCAGCAATGCGTCCGGCCGCAGCCTGACGTCCTGAAACGTCAGCGCACCAACCTGCGAAGCGCGCTGACCCATCTTGTGTTCCTTGGGGCCACGGCTGACCCCCGCCGCGTGCAGATCGACGATGAAAATCGACATGCCTCGGTTGCCCGCGGCTTTGTCCGTGCGGGTCAGGACAAACCCCAGATCCGCCACCGGCGCGTTGTGGATCCATATCTTGCCGCCGTTCAGAACCCAGCCGTCGCCATCGGCAACCGCCGTGGTGCGGATGCCTGATACATCCGTCCCGGCTTCCGGTTCGGTGATGCAATACGCGACCTTGGACCGCATCATCAGAATGTCGCCAAGCAGCCCCTGCTGCACCGCCGTCCCGTGGCGCACCAGCAGAGTCGAGATTAGTTCCACCAATCCACACTGATCAGCGACGCTGGCATAACCGCGCGAAATCTCTTCCATCACCAGTGCGTAGGTCAGCGTGTCGAAGCCCGGTCCACCCATCGCCTCTGGCACGCCAATGCCGAAAAGGCCCAAGTTGGCCATCTCGTCATATAGGCCCGCCGGAAATTTTTCGTCGCGATCCAGTTCTTCTGCCGCCGGACGAATGACCTCGTCGGCAAAGGATCGCGCAATATCGCGCACCTGCAGGTGGGTCTCGGTCAGATACATCGTCACACCCGATCAGAAGGCACTAGTAACTATCCAGTTACATTATTGACCCAATGCCCCCTTGGTCAAGTCGGAAAATTGATGTTGCACTTGCGATAGCGAATTTGCCTGCCTAGAAATAACCAAAAGGTTACTTACAGCAAGGAATCATCCCATGAACCCGGCAGAAAAGCGCAAGTTCGGACGTGTCGATTTGAATGTTACCGCCTTTGGCTTTGGCACCGCGCCGGTCGGCAACATCTTCCGCGAAATCAACGAATCCACGTCTGACGCGATGTTTCAGGCATCGTGGGACGCCGGTGTGCGCTACTATGACACCGCGCCGATGTACGGCCACGGCCTGTCCGAACTTCGCACCGGGCAGTCGCTGCGCTGGAAAAACCGTGATGATTATGTTCTGTCGTCAAAGGTCGGCCGCATCCTGAAACCTGCCAAACGCGAGGCGATCAACTATGCGCCGTGGGTTAATGCGGGTGCGTTCACGTCGCATTTCGACTATTCCTATGATGGCACCATGCGGTCGTTCGAGGACAGCCTGCAGCGCATGGGGGTGGAGCGGATGGATATTTGCTTTATCCATGACATCGACGTCTTTACTCGTGGTGCCAATCAGCCTGCGGTTTTCAAAGAGGCGATGGATGGTTGCTACCGCGCGCTGTGCGACTTGCGCGATCAGGGTGCGGTCAAAGCCATCGGCGTTGGCGTCAACGAATGGGAAGTCTGCCACGCGGCGCTGCAACAGGGCGATTTCGACTGCTTCTTGCTGGCCGGACGCTACACGCTGTTGGAGCAAGATTCGTTGGACGCGTTCCTGCCACTTTGTGAAGCGCGCGGCGCGGCTGTCGTCATCGGCGGCGGCTTCAACTCTGGCATCCTCGCCACAGGTGCCAAGCCCGGTGCAAAGTACAACTACGCTCCCGCACCTGCCACCATCATGGACAAGGTCGCCAAGATCGAGGCGGTCTGCGCCGCATATGACGTGCCGCTGCCTGCCGCGGCGCTGCAATTCGTTGTGGCGCGTCCGGCAATTCCGTCCTTCATCGGCGGCACCCGCACGGTTGAGCAGTTGCAGCAGAACTTGGCATGGTTCAGCTATCCCATCCCCCCCGCCTTTTGGGCCGAATTGAAATCCACCGGCCTGCTGCGGGCAGACGCCCCGGTTCCCGGCTAACGGATCAGAATGGCCCGGAAGTCATTGACGTTGGTCCCAGTCGGCCCCGGCACGAAAAGGTCGCCCAACGCCGCGAATGCCGAATAGGCGTCATTGCCCGCCAGCAACCCCGCCGGGTCCATGCCCAATCCCCGCAACCGCGCCATCGAGCCGCCGTCAGCAAAGGCACCCGCGTTGTTTTCCGACCCGTCGATCCCGTCGGTATCGGCCGCCAGTGCCACGAAACGCACGCCTTCTGCAGCCAATGCCAGCGCCAGCAAAAACTCCGAGTTCCGTCCGCCACGACCCTTGCCGCGCAGGGTCACAGTTGTCTCACCACCCGATAAGATAACCACAGGGCGGGTGAAAGGTCGATTGCGAACAGCCACTTCGCGGGCGATGGCGGCATGAACGCGCCCTACGTCGCGCGCCTCGCCTTCGATGGCGTCCGACAGGATGGCGGCTGAAATCCCGGCAACGCCCGCACGCGCTGCCGCAGCCTCCAACGACAGGCGGGCCGATGCAATGACCCGCACTTCATGGCCCGCAAACACCGGATCGTCGGGATGGGGCGCAAGGCCCGCATCGCCCGCCATCCATGCCGCGACCTTTGGGGGCAGCGCAATTCCCCAAGCCGTCACCATCGCCCGCGCATCCTCGCGGCTGACGCGATCAGGCACGGTCGGCCCCGATGCGACCTGCGCCGGATCGTCGCCCGGCACGTCTGACACGACAAGGCTGACCACCCGCGCCGGATAACAGGCCGCCGCCAGTCGCCCGCCCTTGATGCCCGACACCTGCTTGCGGATCGCATTCATGACCGAAATCGGCGCGCCAGATGCCAGCAAGGCGCGGTTCAGCGCCGCCTCGTCTGCCAGCGTCAGATCTCCCGGCGGGCAAGGCAGCAGGGCCGACCCGCCCCCGCAGATCAGCGCCACCACAAGATCATCCTGCGTCAGTCCGCGCACCGCCGTAAACAACGCCGCACTGCCCGCCAACCCAGCCTCGTCCGGCACAGGATGCGACGCCTCAACAACGCGAATTGCGCGGGTCGGACAACCGTAGCCATAACGGGTGACAACCACACCCTCGAGCGGGCCATCCCACAGACGTTCAAACGCGGCTGCCAACTGAGCGGCACCTTTGCCCGCGCCCACCACCACGACGCGACCCTTGGGCCGGTCAGGCAAATTGGTCCGAAGCGCATCATCCGGGTCCGCAGCCTGAACTGCAGAGGTGAAAAGATCGGTCAGCAGCTGGCGGTCTCCGGGTGTCATGCAACTGCGACTATCACAACGTCAACCCAAACGCAGGCTCCAGAAACAGCCGCGCGTCCATCATCTTGAGGTCCGGTGCAATCCGCAATGGCGTAGCAGCCTGATCCAGAATGTCCCGCTTGATGTCCAGACCCGGTGCCACCTCGGTAAGCACGAGACCATCGGCATCAAGCCGGACCACGCAACGCTCCGTGACATAAGTGATGTCCTGCCCCAGCGACCGCGCCCGCTTGCCAGAAAAGCTGACCTGATCGACTTTGGGCACGAACTTGGCCACGCGGCCTTCCTTGTTGATCACGAGCCGGCCTTCTTGCAGCCGCATCTTCGCACCAGCGTTGAAGTTGCCGGAAAACACAATCTTGCGGGCCCGCGAGGTGATATCGACAAACCCTCCTGCCCCTGCCGTGCGATGTGGGGTGGCTGACAGTCGCGAAACATTGACCGATCCTTCCGCGTCGATTTCGAGAAATGACAGCAGCGAACAATCGAACCCGCCTGCCTGAAAATAGCAGAATTGATGGGGTGACGCGACAAATGCCTCTGCATTGCTGGCGCAGCCGAACTTGAAATCCAAAAGGGGAATGCCGCCAACCGCACCCTGTTCGATCACCCAGGTGACTTTTCCATGATGGCCCTCTTCCAGCAGCACGCGTGGCACGTTGGCCGAAATGCCAAAGCCGATGTTGACCGCCCAACCCGCCTGCAACTCCTGCGCCACTCGGCGGGCAATGACCTTGGCGACGTTGAACTCTGGCAAGGTGAAGGTGTTCAATGGCCGGAACAGCTCGCCAGAAATGGCCGGATCATAGGGCGTGGCGGTGGTCTGCAGCTGATCCGGTGCCTCCACAATGATATCGACCAGAATACCCGGCACCCGCACGTCATGCGGCCGCAAAGACCCGCTTTGCGCGATGCGACGTACCTGTGCGATCACCAGACCGCCGGAGTTGTGGGCGGATAGCGCCATCTCCATCGCGCCAAGCGTGGCACCTTCCTGTTCAAACGTCAGGTTGCCCTTTTCGTCAGAGGTTGACGCGCGAATGATCGCCACATCAGGGTGCAAGGCGGGAAAGTGCAGCCAGTCCTCGTCTGCAAAATTAACACGCCTTACCAAAGGCTTGGCGCGCGCCGACGCGTTCATGGCACACCCTTCCTGATCGGGATCTACGAACGTGTCCATCCCGACCTTGGTCAGCACGCCCGGACGTTTCGCCGCCCCCTCGCGCAGCATGTCGAACACGATGCCGGAGGGGACATTGTAGGCGGCCAGCTGCTCTGCCAGGATCATCTGCCAGATCAGCGGCGGTTCAGCATTCGACGGGCCAGACGGATAAGAGCCGCCGATGATCCGCGCCAGCATCCCCGGTTTGGCGATGTGATCGACGCCCAAGCTTCCGAACATATCGCCTGCCGCAATCGGGTGAATCGTCGTCAGATCGCGAGGATGACCTTCGGCTTCAAAGCGTTCACCAAGCGCCTTTAGCACCGCATCCGGACAGCACAAACCAGAGGAGGAGTTCACCGCAACCATCGCGCCGTCGCGCACCAGCCGCGCAGCTTCTGCGGCGGTTCTGATCTTTGACATTGCGATTCTCCTTAGAGGCCGGTTGCGCTTCAAGTAACTAACTGGTTATAAGAATAGCTGCGATGTGCCAAGGCAAATTTGGCAACAGTCAGGCGGTGGAGAGACTGATGAATATCTTCTTTCAGAAAACATACCAACGTGGCTTTGGCACCTTCCCGTTGAAGGGTGATGTTTTGGCCGATGCTATCCAATCGGCAGTTGCGACCGGCTACCGCGCCTTTGACACAGCACAATGGTACGGCAACGAGGCTGACACTGGTGCCGCGCTAGCGGCAAGCGGATTGGCGCGGGGCGAGCTGTGCATCACGACAAAAGTCAGCCCGGACAATGCCATAGCCGAAAAGTTCATGCCCTCGGTCGAACAAAGTCTTAGGGATTTGCAGGTCGAACAGGTCGATATCCTGCTGCTGCACTGGCCGCCAGCTGATGGCAACATCGCCGCGCCACTGCGGCTGCTGCAACAGGCGCAAGAGGCCGGGCTGGCTCGGCACATCGGTATTTCCAATTTTACCGCGCAGATGATGCGGGATGCGCGCGACATCGTCAGCATTCCACTGGTGATCAACCAGATCGAATTTCACCCATTGCTGAACCAGAACAAGATGCTGGACGCCGCCGTTGAGACTGGCATCCCCTTGTCGTCCTATTGCTCGGTTGCGCGGGGTGAGGTGTTCAAATACCCGATTTTTGCAGAAATCGGTGCCGGATATGGCAAATCGGCGGCTCAGGTCGTCCTGCGCTGGATTTTGCAAAAGGGCCTGCCCCTGAACACAATGTCCACCAAACCCGAAAATATTCGTGCCAACTTCGAGGTGATGGATTTTACCTTGTCGTCCATCGACATGGCCCGGATCGAAGCGATGACGGCGGTTGGCTACCGGATCGTGACCCGCGAAAAAGTGTCGATTGCGCCAGTGTGGGACTAGGAGCTAAGTCATTGCGGGCGCTGGATTAACCGGAGGGGTTTTCGCCGTATGGTCGATCTACATCGCATCTACATCGCGTCTACATCCCATCTATACGAACACGGTGATTTGCCGCGTTAACCACGCTTGAGAATCGGACCGCCGAACCCGGACAATCTGATCGCAAAGGTGTCAAACATTCTTCTGGTCCGAAGCTGTTTGGCTCCGAAGTGAAAAGGCCAAGGCGGCCATTCATGAAGCTCTTGCGAGCGATCCTCGCTGACTCGAACGAAGAAAACTCGCCAGAGCTTGATGAGTGGTCTGATCAGAGCAAACGCAACTGGCTGGCCTCAAGCCGTCCAGTGTGTGCGCTTGCCCAGTTCGACATGCACCGAATTGACCTGCGTATATTCCTCGACCCCGTAGGTGCCGGCCTCGCGGCCCCAGCCGGATTGTTTGAAACCACCCAGCGGCATTTCCGGCCCGCCTGCCATCATGCAGTTTACCCAGAACCGCCCGGCCCGCACGCGGCGCGTCACGGTCAGCGCCTTGTCGATGTTCTTGGTCCAGACAGACGCCGCCAGCCCGTAAACCGTATCGTTGGCCATCGCCACCGCCTGATCCAGTGTATCGAAGTGCATCGAGCAAAGGACGGGGCCAAAGATTTCATCGGTCGCAATCGACATCTGTGGCGTCACGTCGGAAAACAGCGTGGGCAGGATGTACTGGCCGCCGCCGAGAACCTTGGTGGCACCGCCTGTCAGCAGGGTCGCACCTTCCGCCTGACCTTTGGCGATGTAGCCCATGATCACATCGTTCTGCATCGAGGTCGTAATCGCCCCGACCTGAGTGGCCTCGTCCAACGGATCGCCCACGCGGATTTTCGCCATCTTGGCCACCAGCAGCGCCTCGAACTCCTGTGCCACAGACCGCTCGACAATCAGGCGGCTGGTGGACACGCAGCATTGTCCGGTGTTAAAGCTGATGCCGAACGCAGCGCCATCCGCGGCATCTTCCAGATCGGCGTCCGCGAATACGATGATTGGGTTTTTGCCGCCCAGTTCCAGCCCCAGCTTCTTGAAATTGCTGTCGGCAGAGGCGTGAACGCAGGAACGGCCCACGGCGGTTGACCCGGTGAAGGACAGCATATCGACGTCGGGATGTTCGGTCATCGCCTGTCCGATGGTGCGGCCCGACCCGGTGACGACGTTGTAAACGCCATCCGGCAGGCCAGCCTCGGCCAGCACTTC
>JBDSXE010000242.1:0-4490 GCA_039926325.1 Paracoccaceae bacterium
CGTCATGGCATAGCGCACGGGAATGGGGTTGGCCGCACCGACCACAGTCATCGGCAGGCGGCCACCCTTGCGGCCATAGCTCTGGGTGCCGAACAGGGCCAGCGGATCAGTAACGCGGCCCATCGGGCGCTTGCGAAGCGAGGCGTCGCCGGTAAAGGTAGCCGTCATCGGCGTGGTCGCCATCGTGCCCATGATCAACCGAACGCCCGTGCCGGAATTGCCGCAGTCGATAACATCAGAGGGCTCGGAAAAGCCGCCGACACCAACGCCGTTGACCGACCACGAACCGGCGCTGTGTTGCGTGACAGTCGCGCCAAACGCCCGCATCGCACGGGCCGTGTCCAGCACATCCTGACCTTCCAGAAGCCCGGTGATTTTGGTTTCGCCCACCGCCATCGCGCCGAAGATCAGCGCGCGGTGCGAGATGCTCTTGTCGCCCGGCACTTCAGCCCGCCCGGTCAAAGGCCCTGATTTGCGGGCGGTCATCGGTTGGGCGGTGTCGTGGGCGGACATGGGGCAACTCCTGCTATGCGCCAGTCTGATAGCGCAGGTGCGTGGGACGGTCCACCACCCAAAGCCTTTTCACTTTTTCATAAATATCCCCGCCGGAGGCATGCCCGAGCCGGTTGGCCACTTGGCCAGAGGCGAGAAAAAACAAACGCGCGTCAGCGCTCCACTGGATACGACCGTTCAGCCTGCACGCCGATAGGTCAGGTAGTGCGGCGTGCGGCCTTCACGCAGGGCCTTTTGTTCGTAGCGGGTCGACAGCCAGTCGTCCCAAGCGGCACTACTTCCGGCGATCAGGTTGAAACCGGCTTTCGGAACCTCTTCGAGCGCTTGTCGTACGTAGTCGGGAATGTCGGTGGCGATGCGGAATTCGGCACCAGCTGCCATCACGCGGGCCAGTCCGGCCAGGTAGCCGGGGGTCACGAAACGGCGACGATGATGGCGGGACTTGGGCCACGGGTCGGGGTAGTTGAGAAAGGCGCGTTGCACGATCCCGGCCGGCAGCACCTCGAACAGGTCACGCACGTCGCCGGGGTGGATTTTGAGGTTGGTCACGCCATCGGCACGGACCTTGCCCAAGAGCATGGCGATGCCGTTGACGAAAGGTTCACACCCGATCAGGGCGACGTCGGGATAGCGGGCGGCCATGTGGATCAGATGCTCTCCACCGCCAAAACCGATCTCTAGCCATAGGGGATTGGCAGTGAAGCCTGATAGGTCCACGGGCGCGCGTTCGGGGTTTTCGTCGCGCGTGACGTCGTGCAGGGTCAGTGCATCAAGGTCTTCGGCCAGATAGGTTTTCTGGCTGGTCCGCAGGGTTTTGCCCCGGATGCGGCCATAGAAGTTTCGCCGCTCGGTCTCCATTCAGCCGCGCCCGCGATAGGGTTGCACGCCTTGATCCGGCAACCAGACACCCGCTGGCGCCGCTCCGGTTTGCCAGAACACGTCGATGGGAATGCCGCCTCGCGGATACCAATAGGCACCGATCCGTAGCCACTCTGGATCGAGAAGGGCGACGATGCGTTTGCCGATATCAAGGGTGCAATCCTCGTGGAACGCACCGTGGTTGCGGAAGCTGTGGAGGTAGAGTTTCAGCGATTTGGATTCGACCAGCCAATCGCGCGGGATGTAGTCAATGACGATATGGGCAAAATCGGGCTGGCCGGTCATCGGGCAGAGCGAGGTGAATTCAGGAGCGGTGAAGCGCACGACGTAGAGCGTGCCGGTGTGGCTGGCAGGCACGCGTTCCAACACAGCCGCGTCGGGAGAGGCGGGAAGAGTGGTGGCAGTGCCAAGCTGGGTCAGGCTGGAGACGTCGGTTTGGGTCATGGTGCGCTCGATTTTTCTGCGAAAAATCATCTGGGCGGTTTTTCTGCGAAAAACCAGTCTTAATCTTCGCAGAAGATTGGAAACGGGATTTTTCGCAGAAAAATTGTTGTCAAACGGCTTTCTTCAACGCCTCGACCAGATCAGTCTTTTCCCATGAGAACCCGCCGTCCGCCTCTGGTGCGCGGCCGAAGTGGCCGTAGGCGCTGGTGCGGGCGTAGATCGGTTTGTTCAGGCCCAGATGGGTGCGGATGCCGCGCGGGGTCAGGTCCACCGCTCGGGTGACGGCGCGTTCGATCACCTCGTCCGGGACAACGCCGGTGCCGTGGGTGTCGATGTAGATCGACTGCGGTTCTGCAATGCCGATGGCATACGACACTTGCAAGGTGCAGCGATCGGCGAGACCGGCGGCCACCACGTTCTTCGCCAGATATCGCGCGGCATAGGCGGCGGAACGGTCCACCTTGGTCGGGTCTTTGCCCGAGAACGCGCCGCCGCCATGCGGGGCGGCCCCGCCGTAGGTGTCGACGATGATCTTGCGTCCGGTCAGGCCAGCGTCGCCGTCCGGGCCGCCGATGACAAAGGTGCCGGTCGGGTTGACGTGCCAGACGGTCGCATCGGAAATCCAGCCAGATGGCAGCACTTCGCGGATATAGGGTTCGACGATGCCACGGACGTCTGCGGAGGATTGGCTTTCCAGCGCGTGCTGGTGCGACAGGACGATCGACATCACCTCAACCGGTTTGCCGTCTTCATAGCGCAGGGTCAGCTGGCTTTTTGCATCCGGGCGCAGGGTTGGTTCGGCCCCGGATTTGCGGACTTCTGCCAGACGGCGCAGGATGGCGTGGGCGTACTGGATGGGAGCCGGCATGAGTTCCGGTGTCTCGCGGCAGGCGTAGCCGAACATGATGCCCTGATCGCCAGCGCCGTCACGGTCAACGCCTTGGGCGATGTGGGCGGACTGGCCGTGCAGGTAGTTCTGCACTTGCAACGTGTTCCAGTGAAATTCGTTCTGTTCGTAGCCGATGTCATGGACGCAAGCCCGCACGATCCCGTCGATCCGCGCCATCATCGCGTCGGTGGCGGCCTTGGACGACAGGCCGACCTCACCGCCGACCACGACGCGGCCCGTGGTGGCGAAGGTTTCGCAGGCCACGCGGGCATTCGGGTCTTCGGTCAGGAAGGCATCCAGAACCGCGTCGGATACGCGGTCGCACAGTTTGTCAGGATGGCCTTCGGACACCGATTCAGAGGTGAAGACATAGGATTTGCGGGTCATTTGGGGGACGTGCTCCGTTGGATTAATGCCGTCACGCCAGGAAGCCGTTGTGACAGTCGCATAGTGGCGTAGTCGTAATCCGGGGGACGGTCAAGCGGTGCGGGGGCGGCGCTTCACCATGGCGGCGATGGCGAGTGCTGCAAGCAACAGCAGAACCGGGATTTCGCCGTATTGCGCGTATAGCGTGGCGGGCAATGGGCCGGGCAAAAGGGTGTCAAGATAACCCGGTTCGCCAAACGGCAGTGAAGCAGTCACACGTCCACGGGCGTCGACCATTTCGGTGACGCCGGTATTGGCGACGCGGACAAGCGGCAGGCCCTGCTCGACAGCGCGTAGGCGGGCCTGGGCCGCGTGCTGGAACGGGCCGCTTAGGGTGCCGAACCACGCGTCGTTGGTGATTTGCAGCAGCCAGTCGGGCCGGGTGGAGGTGCGGAGGTCTTGGGGAAACACGGCCTCGTAGCAGATCAGCGGCAGGGTTTTCCCCAATCTGCCAAGGTCCAGCACCTGTGGCCCTGGTCCGGCGGAATAGGCGTGGCCGGTCTGAGCCGCGAACGCTTTCAACCCGAACCAGTCGTAGGCCAGATCGCCGAACGGGATGTATTCTCCGAAGGGTACAAGGTGATGTTTGTCGTAGGTGGCGATCGTAGATCCATCGGACGCAAAGACCTGCAGGGTGTTGAAACCGCGTGCGCCATCGACCCGTTGCAGGCCAACGGCGACCGGCGCACCGTGACCTGCGGCGCCGATCAGCGCGGGCAAGTCAGGGTTGTCGATCAGCAGATAGGGCAGGGCGGTTTCGGGCCAGATCACCAGATCGACGCGGCCGGGCGCAGAGGTGGATTGCATCAGGCGCTGAAAGAACAGTTGGGCGTGGTCGGGATCCCACTTGGCATCTTGCGGCGCGTCGGGCTGGACAAGGCGCAACATCAAGCCGCTGGTCGGGGGCGCGGTTGATGCAAGCTGGCTGTCGCCAAACGTCCAGATCGCGAACGCCATGATGATCGCGATCCGAAACTCGGTGTTCTGCAAGGTTGCGGCCAAACCGCAGATAGCCAGTGTTACCAAGGTCAGGCCACTTGGTCCGACAACCGCGGCCAGTTGCATGGGGGGCGTGTCGATCCAGATGTGGCCGATCATCGCCCACGGAAAGCCGGTCAGGACATAGCCCCGCAACAGTTCCGCTGCCGCCAGTACGGTGACAAGGCCCACCAGCGGTCGTCGCGCCAGCATCCCGATACCGCAAGCGGCGGCCCAGAACAGCGCCATGCCGAACGATAGACCGACCAGCGCGAACGGTGCCATCCAGCCGTAGGTCGGGGCATCGACCATGAACGGCTCGACAATCCAGTTCAACGCCAGCGCGAAATAGCCAGCCCCG
>JBDSXE010000243.1:0-3055 GCA_039926325.1 Paracoccaceae bacterium
ATGGCCCTGCCCGACGAGCCGCTGCTCGGCGCGCTGGGCGCCAACCCTTACTGGGCGCGCAACTGGCTGCTGTTCGGCCAAGCGGTGACGACACCCATCATCGGCGCGGTGCTGATCTTCGCGCGCGGGCAAGGCGGCCACGTCGGCTTCGCCATCGGTCAGGACGATGCGCATTTCTTCGTCCTCGGCGGCAACCAATCCGATGCCGTCACCATCGCCCGCATCGCCAAATCGCGCCTGCTCGGTGCGCGCTGGCCCGCGACCTACCCGCCCCGACTTCAGCGCCTGCCGACCATGAAGCCGGGCGCATTCCTCTCGACCACCAATGAAAACTGAAGAGGTGTCCACCATGCTGAAACCTGCAATTCTGGCGTTGATCCGGCAAATTCTTACCGTCGCGGGCACCGCTATGGTCGCCAAGGGTCTTGTACAAGCCTCCGATATCGAACCGGTGATCGGTGCACTGCTGACCATCGGGTCGGTTGTGTGGTCGGTGGTCGACAAGCGGGGAAGGTGAAAGCACTTCAAATACTTTGCTGATACTTCGGGTTCGTGACTTCAGCAAAGAGCAGTCCACCGCACGCACCGACCTCGGGCACCATCAGTCAGACCGAACTGAACGATGTTGCGCACCTGATGAACCATCGACCTCGCAAGACCCTCGGACAACCGAATCATGCAACACAAAACCCGTCAAGCGCACCGCAAAAAACCAGACCTGACGATGTGTGCAATTCCTAGCAGGATCATAGGGAGACCGCTCTGCCCGCTCAACCCCATCCCGTTCGATATTTCGGGTGAAGCCGGTGTCAGGCTCGCGTGGCCTTAACGATCGACATGAACTCCATTGCGCGGGCCGGGTCCACGGCGTTCCAGGTGTGGCCGTCCACCTTCAGCGAGGACCCCACAATACAACCATCTGCAATGTGCAGGATCTCGGCGACCGTGGCGTGCTTCACTCCGGTATTTGCCAAGACAGGAACATCGGGCAGTGCTTTCTTTACCGCTTGCAGGTCGGTCATCTTTGCAGCCTCACCGGTGATGGCGCCTGAAACCAGAACCGCATCCGGTATCGAGGAAAACACTGCCGAACGCGCGCGGTCGGGCAACGGGCGGGCATCGAGCGAATAGGCGAACTCGGCCGAGACATTGTTGAGTATCACCATATCCTTGCGGTCGAGGCTGCGCGCTCGACGTAGCGCGCGACCCGCGTTCGGCGTCCACGGTCCCATGTCCGACGCATAGCTACCAGTAAATATCTCACGCACGAAGGCGGCGCCCGTCGCCGCAGCGAGGGCAATGGTGCTGTCAGGATCCCACAGCACGTTGACGCCGAAGGGCTTCTGGATACGTTCACACAGGCGACCAATCACGAAAGCCATGGCGGAAGTAGAGGCGACATCGACCTCCAGCTCATAGGGGCGATCGTTTTCGTTGCCAAACATGACAGCGTCGACGTCCGCCGCCTGCAAGGCGTCCAAGTCTTTCAACGCGGCCAGATAGATTCCCTCGACACCGGCATCGGCATCGTAAAGGGGCGTTCCCGGCATCGAGTTGAGATGGACCATAGCGATCACGGGTTTCACAGCGCCAAAGAGAGTGGTGAACTTCGTCATGGTAGGTGTCCTTTTGGCCCCCGGCCCGTACTTGGGGGCAACGCATGTTGGAATTGGGGTGGATCAGCTTTTTCGCTGCTCAAGAAGGTAGAAAAAGACCACGGTAATCGAGAGCACAATCAGAAGCAGGATGAAGGCTGCGGCGTTGCCCTCGTTGACGGCCAGCCCCTGAAAGGCCCGCTTGTAGGCGAAGAAGGACAAAAGCTCGGTCGAGATGCCGGGGCCGCCTTTGGTGAGGACATAGATCAGGTCGTAGGTGCGGAACTCGTTGATCAGTTGTATCACGATCGCAATCATCGAGACCGGGCGCAGCAATGGCAAGGTGATATACCAGAACTGCTGAAAGGTGCCCGCGCCGTCGACCTCTGCAGCCTCGTAGTGTTCGCGGGGCAGGGATGCCAGACCTGCCGAAAGGAGCAAAACGACAAACGAGGTTTGTTGCCAGATATCGATGAAAATCATGGTCTTCAGCGCCAGATCCGGGTTGCCGAGCCAGTCGATCATCGGCAGTCCGACACTGGCTAACGTCTTGTTGACGATCCCGAGGTTGGGTTGCAGCAGCATCCGCCAGATCAGCGCCACTGCCACCGGAGACATCGCCATTGGCAGGGTCAGCACCGCGAAATAGATCCCGCGCAGCGCCACCACCTGGCGCAACATCAGCGCAATGCTCAGACCGACCACGAATTCGCCAGTCACAGCAGCGATCGAATAGCGCAGAGTGATCCATAGCGAATTCCAAAACAGCGGCTCGCTGATGATCTGGGCAAAATTGCCGAATCCTGTCAGGTGAAGGTCGGGTTTAAGCAGGGTCATCGACGACACGGAAATCGCCGCTGCGTAAAAAAGCGGTAGACCGATCACGATGGCCAGCATCGTCAGACCGGGGGCCGCAAAGCCCCACCCGACGCGCACCGTATCCTGAACTCTGGCGCTCATGCGTGATCTCTTATCATTGCTGTATTTTTCGATGAGGATCCGGGGCGAGCGGCCTGCGCACGCGCGCCCCGGTCGGCGCTATTTGTTCATCAAACCTTCAAGACCCGATGCTGCCGCCTCAAGAGCTGCCGGGACCTTGATGTCGCCCGAAGCCGCAAGCGAGATCTGCGTGCCAAGCGTGTCCTCGTATTGGGCCGAATAAGTAAAAATCGGGAAAGATTTCCCGGATTCGACCACCTTCATCGCGTCCTTGTAGAACGGATATTTGGCCAGAACTGCCGGATCAGAAAAGACATCGGCACGCACTGGTGCATGGCCCTCAATCGCACGCTTCACCTCGATATCCTTGCTTTGCACCCAGGTGATGAACTTCCACGCGGCGTCCTTGTCGTCCTGTTTGACGTTCTTGGGGATACCCCAGCCCCAGCCGCCGCTTTCGCCGTGGCCGCCCGGCATCACCGACAACGCGACCTTGCCCGCAGCCTTGGGGCAACTTTTGG
>JBDSXE010000244.1:0-3268 GCA_039926325.1 Paracoccaceae bacterium
GTTCAATGCCGCGCAGCAGCACGCCGACGTTGTCGCCAGCCTCGCCACGGTCGAGCAGCTTGCGGAACATCTCGACGCCGGTACAGATCGACTTCTTCGTCGCATGGATGCCGACGATTTCAACTTCGTCACCGACGTTGACAACGCCACGCTCGATACGACCGGTCACAACCGTGCCACGGCCAGAGATCGAGAACACGTCCTCGATCGGCAGCAGGAACGGCTGGTCAACGGCACGCGCCGGGGTCGGGATGTATTCGTCCACGGTCTTCATCAGCGCGCGGATCGAGTTCTCGCCGATGTCCGGACGCAGGCCGATCATCGCCTGGTGGGCAGAGCCCTTGGTGATCGGAATGTCATCGCCGGGGTAGTCGTAGGACGAGAACAGCTCGCGGATTTCCATCTCGACCAGCTCGATCAGCTCTTCGTCGTCGACGAGGTCGATCTTGTTCATGTAGCACACCATGTAGGGAATACCCACCTGGCGGCCCAACAGGATGTGTTCGCGGGTCTGCGGCATCGGGCCGTCAGAGGCCGCAACCACCAAGATCGCGCCGTCCATCTGTGCCGCACCGGTGATCATGTTCTTGACATAGTCGGCGTGGCCGGGGCAGTCGACGTGCGCGTAGTGGCGGGCAGTCGTCTCATATTCGACGTGGGCGGTCGAGATCGTGATGCCACGAGCCCGCTCTTCCGGCGCGCCGTCAATCTGGTCATACGCCCGGAATTCGCCGAAATACTTGGTGATCGCTGCGGTCAGCGTTGTCTTGCCGTGGTCAACGTGGCCAATCGTGCCGATGTTGACGTGCGGCTTGTTGCGTTCAAACTTTGCCTTGCCCATAGCGCCCTCAGGTTTGGGGGGCCAAGATTGACCCCGATTTCCTCGGGCGGCGACTTAATGCCCGCTTGGCGGGAAATCAAGCGCCCCTTGTCACGGGATTTGCCCCGACGGCCGCTTCGGCAGCTTGATGACGGGTGGCGCGGGCTGTGTCGGAGCGACAGTCGCGGGAACTGCAGTCGGCGGAACCACAGCCGCCGGAACAACGGCCGGCGTGCCCTTGGGCGGCATCCCGAACCATTCCGGGTTATCCAGCAGATAGTTCTGCACGGCCAGCGCCGCTTTGTACGACATCTTGTCCAGCTGGGTTTGCTTGTTCTGCGTCCAGCCCGAACCGATCACGCTTTCGGGTGATATGCCTTCGATCACCGTAAGTCGCTTGCCACCGGGGTTCAGCTGGGTCTGGCTGGCATCATCCCAGATATTGACCGTAAAGATCACCGCCGAACGTGGCGACGCGACAATCGGTACGCCGGGCGGTGCCAGTTCATAGCCGTCAATCGAAATACCCAGATTGTACAGCTTGGTCCCGTCATACCGGCCAAAACGATCCGCGATCGCCTTGGTCATCGCGGTCTTCCATTCTTCATCGGTGGCTTTGCGCGAAATCGGCACGGTCTGCGCGGTTTCGGGCACCACGATGTTCAGCCCCAGCGCAAAATTCCCCAAGGGAATCGGCGGATTTTGCAGACTGCTGGTGCCGTCACAGGCGGCCAGCAGGCCAAGGCCGGCCATCAACATCAGCGACTGGATCAGCCGGGTGGGCCGAAAGATCATCATGGGCAATGCTCCACCAAGGGGCAGAACGGCCCCGTCCACTTGCCAATAGCGTCCCCGTGGCCCCCGCGCAACATGCCGCACTTTGCGGGCACCCGCTTCGGCACTATATTGACGGTAAGGTGATCATGGCCAATGGGATGAGGGGCGCTTGAATGGGCAAGATCGACAGCGTGACGGCCGATGTGCCAACCCGCGACGTGCCAGCCCGCGTGCCGCTTGGCATCGAACGGCTTGGCATCTGGGGGTCGTTGCGGAAAGGCCGCCGCAACGTGCTGGAGCTGATACCAGAACTTGCCACCCGCGCCCCGATCCTGTCTGGCACCACCGGCAAACGCTGGCACATGCTGATGGACCCCGACGCGCTGCGCCACGTCCTGCGCGACCGGGTCGAGGATTACCCCAAGTCGATGGTCACCAAGCTGATCCTTGAACCCGCCATTGGCAATTCGCTGTTCGTGGCCGAAGGTGCCGAATGGATGTGGCAACGCCGCACCGCTGCCCCCGTGTTCAGCCACCGCAACATCGCCGCCCTCGGCCCGGTGATGACCCACGCGGCAGAGCGTTCTGCCGCCCGTTTTGCCGCCACCACTGGTCGCGCAATTGACGCGTTCGACGAAATGGTGACGGCAACGTTTGAGGTGATTGCCGATGTCACGCTGTCTGGCGGCGACACGCTCGACCGCGCCGCCGTTCACACCGCAATCGAGCATTACATCGGCCAGACTGCCAAACTGTCGATCCTCGACATCATCGGTGCCCCCGCTTGGGTGCCTCGTCCGGGCCGCATGTTCTCGGGTGCCGGAATGCGGAATATGAAGCGCATGGCGGATCAGGCCATCGAACAGCGCCGCACCTCTGATCGCCCCGGCATTCCTGACCTGCTAGATTTGTTGCTGGCTGGCGAAGACCCCAAATCCGGCCGCAAGATGACCGTGGCCGAACTGCGCGACAACCTGCTGACCTTCATCGTCGCCGGGCATGAGACGACCGCGCTAACCCTGTCATGGGCGCTGTACCTCTGCGCCTTCGATCCCGTTGTTCAGGCCGAAGCCCGTGCCGAAGCGCAGGCCGCCCTTGGGGACCGCGCCGCCACCACCGCCGACGTCGCGAGCCTGCCGCTGATCCGCCGCATCATCGACGAAACCCTGCGGCTGTATCCGCCTGCCGCCTTCCTGTCCCGCACCGCGCAAAAGGCCGACACGCTGTGTGGCCGCGAAATTCGCCCCGGCGATACCGTGATCCTGCCGATCTACGCCCTGCACCGCCACCACGCACTATGGCCCAACCCCGACGCTTTTGACCCGTCACGCTTTGCCGACCCCAAAGCCATCGACCGCTTCTCCTACCTCCCCTTCGGTGACGGCCCCCGCATTTGCATCGGCGCATCGTTTGCCTTGCAAGAGGCGGTGATCATCCTCGCGACGCTACTGGCAAGGTTCAAATTCACACTGGTGCCGGGCAAAGCGCCCAAGCCGGTGATGATCCTGACCCTGCGACCAGAGGGCGGCGTCTGGCTGGGGGTGGAAGAGGCGTGATGAGCGGTATTCTGAATACCTTAAAATCCGGTTAACAGAAAACCACAACATGTTGACTACAAACGATTTTATTAAATGTCCATATCTGGACGCCCGTTAAAACCGATTGTCCCTC
>JBDSXE010000245.1:0-10510 GCA_039926325.1 Paracoccaceae bacterium
TCGTTGGCACCGACCTGACCCTGGACATCCATAACACTGTGCTGGCCGACCTCGAAAACCGTCCCGGACCTTCGCCGTTGCTGCAACAGATGGTCGCGGACGGAAGATTCGGCATGAAATCGGGGCAGGGCTTCCATACCTGGACCGCCAGTGAAGCCAAAACGGTCCGTGAAAAAGTCGTCCGTCACCTTCTCCGCCTCGAAACCATACTGGAGGATTGAATGCTGTTTTCCGAAGCCAACGACCTATTCCAGCCCGGCTATCTGCAAGTCGAATCTGGTGTGGTGGATCACGGCGATGGCTACAAAACCGTCCACGCTTTGTGCCGGATGCCACGCGCCAAGGCCAAGATGGTTGAATGGTGGTTCGGCTGGCTTGGCGGGACCGAGCAATACAAACTTTGGCACCCCGTTGATCACCTGTTCTCCGATTGGGAGGATCGCACTGGCAACACCCACATCGGGTCCAGCCACCTTGTCCATGAATACCTTGGCGGTGCCGATGGCCCGGTTTACAAGCTGCGGATCAATTTTCGCGACCCGACCGAGTTTTTCGACGCCGCCAAATATGCGGCCTTCGACGGTGCGGCCATCTGCGCCCGCATTGGCCTGCTGGAAGTTCCAGTCAACCTTGGCCTGATGACCCATTTCGTCCGCAATACGCCGCAAGGCTGCGAAATGCGTAGCCGGTTTTTCCTTGGCCATATTGAAAGCCGCAACCCCGATCACCCGATCCCGCCCGATCTTGCCCGGCAGTTGCGGCACGACAACGTGACCCCCGAACTCGCGAAACGACTGCACCAACATTGCACCGAGGAAATGTCATATCTTAGCGAAATCATGCCGCTGCTTTACCGCCAAGTAACGCAAGACATGACCCTTTAACCCGCCCACCCGGCACAGACCGGGGGGCAGCATGCCAATCTGGGAGGATACTATGGCACCGCGCTTTACCTACACACGCCGCAAATTCATCTCCACCACCGGGGCCGTTCTGGCCGCCCCCGCGCTGCTTCGGGCGACACGGGCCAGCGCACAGGATGCCGTGTTTAAAATCGGCATGGTCACGCCGTTGACTGGCCCGCTGGCTGGCTTTGGCGAAGCGCAGGACTGGATCATCGCCGGGATTCAGGATGCGATGAATGGCCTGACCAACAACGGCAAGCCGGTCAAGATCCAGCTGATCACCAAGGACAGCCAGTCCAACCCCAGCCGTGCGGCAGAGGTTGCGTCGGATCTGATCCTGAACGATGGCATCAATCTGATGATCACCAAGGACACGCCGGACACCACCAACCCCGTGGCGGATCAGTGCGAGCTTAACGAAATCCCCTGCATTTCCACCAATTGCCCGTGGCAGCCGTACTTCTTCGGGCGCGGTGGCAAACCAGATGTCGGCTTCAACTACACCTACCATTTCTTCTGGGGACTAGAGGATATCATCGCCAATTTCACCGCGATCTGGGATGCCTCTGGCGTCGAGAAAAAGGTCGGCGGCCTGTTCCCGAACGACGCCGACGGCAATGCCTGGGGCGATGCGAAACTCGGCCTGCCCTGGCCGCTGGCGGCGGCTGGTTATGCTCTGACCGATCCGGGTCGCTACCAACCCATGAACAACGATTTCACCAGCCAGATTACCGCGTTCAAAGAGGCGGGTGTGCAGATCGTAACTGGCGTGATGATCCCGCCCGACTTCGCAACATTCTGGAGCCAGGCCGCGCAACAAGGTTTCAACCCCTTTGTCGCGACCATCGGCAAGGCCCTGCTGTTCCCGTCGTCGGTCGACGCTTTGGGTGATCGTGGCCAAGGTCTGACCACCGAGGTTTGGTGGACCCCGGACTATCCGTTCTCGTCCAGCCTGACCGGCATCACCGCCAAGCAACTGGGCGACACCTATGTCGCCGCTTCTGGCAAACCGTGGACGGCAACCCTTGGCTTCAGCCACGCGATTTTCGAGGTGGCACTGGATGTCGTCAAGCGCACGGCTGATCTGTCGGACAAAGCGGCGATCATGGATGCGATCACCAAGACCGACCTGCAAACCATCGTCGGTCCGATCAACTGGGCAAATGGCCCGATGAAGAACATCACCAAGACCCCGATGGCGGGTGGCCAGTGGCAAAAGAACGGCGATCATCTGGAACTGAAGATCGTCAATAACAAACAGAACCCGAACCTGCCGATCACCGGCAGCCTGCAAATCTTAAGCTGACGAAAGGGCCGGGCCTGGTGACGGGTCCGGCATCCATATGACCCTGCTATCGCTTGACAATCTGTCCAAGAACTATGGTGCGCTGAAAGTCACCGATTGTGTCTCGCTGGACGTGGGGCAGGGTGAACTCGTCGGCATTCTGGGGCCGAACGGGGCGGGCAAGACCACGCTTTTCAACCTGATCGCTGGAACTGTGCGGCCCAATTCCGGTCAGGTAATGTTCAAGGGTCAGAACATCACCGCTCACAACGCATCGACACGTTGTCGCATGGGTATTTCGCGTAGTTTTCAAATCCCGAACCCCTTCAACGGCATGACTGTCTTTGAAAACATTCTCGTCGGTGCAACTTTTGGCCGCAATCGCCCCGCACCAGAGGTCCGCGCCGCCGAAGTCCTTGAACTCACCGGGCTGAAGCGCCGCGCCAACCACCGCGCCGGTGCGCTAACCTTGCTGGAACGCAAGCGGCTGGAAATGGCCCGCGCGCTTGCCACCGATCCGTCGCTGCTGCTGTTGGATGAAATCGCCGGTGGCCTGACCGAACGCGAGTGTCAGGCGCTATTGTCCGCTGTCCGCGATGTCCACGGCTCGGGCGTCACCATCGTCTGGATCGAACATGTCGTCCACGCGCTTCTGTCGGTGGCCAAACGCCTGATCGTCGTCGATTTCGGCCGCAAGATTGCCGACGGCCTGCCTGCCGAAGTCCTCGCCTCGCGCGATGTCCAGTCGGTCTACATGGGGGCCGACGCGCATGTCTGACGGCCTGATCGTCGAAAGCCTTGAATCGTTCTATGGCGACTTTCAGGCGCTGCATGGTGTGTCGCTGGCCCTGAAACCCGGCCAGGTTCTTGCCCTGATCGGGGCCAACGGTGCCGGCAAAAGTACACTCCTGAAATCCATCTGCGGCCTTGTCACCCCGCGCCGGGGCACAGTCCACTGGCGTGGCCAAGACATCACCGGTATGCCCGGCAGCGCCACCGTCGCGCGCGGCATCGCCCTTGTCCCCGAAGGCCGCCGTCTGTTCAAATCGCTGTCGGTCGAGGAGAATCTGATCCTTGGCGGTCAAGTCGCCCGCACAGGCCCGTGGAGCCTGAAAACCATCTACGACCTGTTCCCGATCCTCAGTGAAAAACGCCACCAACCTGCGACCAGTCTCTCCGGCGGTCAGCAGCAAATGGTCGCCATCGGTCGCGGTCTGATGTCCAATCCCGACCTGATTCTGCTAGACGAGCTTAGCCTCGGCCTCGCTCCGATTGTCATCAAGGATATCTACGCCCAACTGCCCCGCATCACGGGTTCGGGGATGAGCGCAATTCTGGTCGAACAGGACGTTACCCGTGCCCTTGCCGCTGCCGATCACTTCCTGTGTCTGATCGAGGGTCGCGTGTCGCTGGCGGGCTATCCGGCCGACCACAGCCGCGATGCCATCTCTGCCGCCTACTTCGGAACCTGAATGGACCTGTTGAACACCATCCTGCAAGGCATTCTGGTCGGCGGACTTTACGCCCTGTTCGCCGCTGGCCTAAGCCTGATCTTCGGCGTCATGCGTCTGGTCAACATCGCCCACGGCGATCTGATCGTGCTGGCCGCCTATGTCGCGATGGTTGTGGTCCAGTATACCGGGCTCCACCCGTTGCTGTCCCTGATCATCGTCGTTCCCCTGATGGCCCTGTTCGGCTACGCCCTGCAACGCATCATCCTGAACCGCACGCTTGGCGTTGATCTGTTGCCGCCGTTGCTTGTCAGCTTTGGCCTTAGTGTCATTCTGCAAAACGGCCTTCTTGAAACCTTTACCGCCGACAGCCGCAAACTGAACGCAGGTGCGTTGGAGACCGCCAGTTTTCAACCGATCCCCGGCATCAGCATCGGCATCCTGCCCCTCTTGATGTTCGCCACCGCCATCGCCGTGATCGCCACCTTGCAATACCTGTTCTACCGCACCGCCCTTGGCCGCGCCTTTCGCGCCACCTCGGATGATCCCGAGATTGCCGAACTGATGGGGCTGGATCGCCGCAAGGTCTATGCCTGGGCGATGGCGCTATCCCTTGCCGTCGTTGCCATTGCCGGGGTTTTTCTGGCGGTCCGGTCGAATTTTGACCCGTTCATGGGTCCGGGCCGCCTGATTTTCGGGTTCGAGGCGGTCATTATCGGTGGCCTTGGCAACCTGTGGGGCACTCTCGCAGGGGGTGTCATACTGGGCGTAGCTCAAGGGTTGGGGGCAGAGATCGACCCTGGCTGGCAAATCCTTGCGGGTCATGTCGCCTTCATCCTGATACTCGCCATCAAACCGCGTGGCCTATTCCCAAGGATGGACGGATGACCCACACCATCAGCCGCTCTACCGCCGCCAGCCGTATCGCCGGCATTGTCGCCCTTGCCGGAATAGCCATCCTCGTCGCGGCGCCATACTGGGCTTCGTCGGCCACGCTGCACCTGATTGGCGAGTTTGCCGTCTATGTCGCGCTCGCCACGCTGTGGAACCTGCTGGCAGGTTACACCGGCCTCGTCTCGGTCGGCCAACAAGCCTATGTTGGCCTTGGCGGCTACCTGTTGTTCTCGCTGGCCCTCTTCCTTGGCATCCCCCCGCTTGCAGCCATCCCCCTCGCGGGGTTAGGTGCCGTCATAATCGCCATACCGGTCGCCGCGCTCGTGTTTCGACTTCAGGGCGCCTACTTTGCCATCGGCACTTGGGTCATTGCCGAAACTTTCCGCCTGATCGTTGCTCAAGCCACCGTCTTGGGGGGCGGCTCCGGCATCAGCTTGCCCGCCACCGTCACTAAACAACTTGGTGCCAAATCGGTACGCGAGGCGTCGATCTACTGGGCCGCACTTGCATTAGGCGTCGGCTGTCTCGCCCTTGTCTATCTGCTTCTCCGCTCCCGCATTGGTCTGGCCCTGACTGCGATTCGGGACAGCGAAATCGCCTCTGCCAGCCTTGGAATTCGGATCGAGCGGGTGAAATATGCCATCTACATTGTCGTTGCTGGCGTCACAGCGATGATCGGCGCGCTGATTTCTTTGCAGAAACTCCGCGTCTCGCCCGACGCCTCGTTCAGCGTCAACGACTGGACCGCCTTCGTGATATTCATCGTCGTCATAGGCGGTATTGGCACCATCGAAGGCCCGATCATCGGCACGATAATCTACTTTCTGCTGCGTGAATTTTTGGCTGACTACGGCAGCATTTACCTGCTGTTCCTTGGCGCACTGGCCATTGTCGTCATGCTGGCCGCGCCCAAGGGTATCTGGGGTTTTGCAACCCAACGCTTTGGCTGGTCGCTGTTTCCGGTCGGCTACCGCATCACGTTCAAGGACTGAGCCGCCCACTCCGACCCCCATTGCGTGCAACGGCGGCTTTGTGCCATGCACTGGCAACGAATAGGCAATTGTTCATGGTCACGCTCAAGCAGATCGCTTCCGCCGTCGGGGTTTCCTCGGCCACGGTGTCACGTGTTCTGAACTTTGATGCCACCCTGTCCGTCACCCCGTTGACCCGACAAAGCATCATCGAAACTGCCGAAGCGATGAATTACGCCACGCCGCGCAACCGCAATCGCACCGCGCCGCATCGCGTTCCGACCAAGGTCGCCCTTGTCCACTTTCTGCGCCCCGACCAGGAACTTGCCGATCCCTATTACGTCGGCCTCCGCCTTGGCATCGAACGCCGCTGCGCCGCCCTGCATCTGGAGGCGATCAAGGTTTATCACACCGACGCCATGCCCGACCCAAAACTGCTGCAAGCGGCTTCCGGTGTCATTGCCATCGGCGCGCACGTCGATGCAGAGATCGCATGGCTGAAACGCCACGCCCGCCATGTCGTTTTCGCTGACTTTTCGCCGCCGGATGATGAAATCGACTCGGTCGAAAGCGATCTGATCCTTGCGACCCGCAAATTGCTCAAGGCGCTGACCGCAATGGGATATCGCCGTATTGGCTTTGTCGGCTGGTGGGATCATGATTCCACGGGCAGCGTCAGGTCGCAAGAAAAGCGCAGCAAAGCCTACGCCGACTGGATGCAGGAGGCCGGGCGCTATGACCCCGCCATCTGCGCGCTGGACTGGAACACCGAGGAAAGCGGCTACCGTTTGACGAAGGGCGTCCTGTCACAACCCAACCCGCCTGACGCGCTGATTGCCGGCAACGACAACATGGCCGTCGGCGCCTACCGCGCCATCCATGAGCTTGGCCTGAAAATCCCGGACGACATTGCCATCGCCAGTTTCAACGACATCTCGGTCGCCCAGTTCCTGAACCCGCCGCTCTCTACCGTACGCCTGCCGTCAGAGGAAATCGGTGAAAACGCCGTGGACCTGCTGATGGAGCGCGCCGCTGGCCGTGAAATCGCCAAGCGCACCATCCTCGCCTCGCGGATGATCTGGCGTGGCAGCACCCGGCAGCCTATTGCCACCTGAGCGGCTCTGCGTCGCCAAATATGGCCTCGATAAATATTTACTAAAATAAACTTGTCAGAAAAATTGGCCTAAGTTAGCTTTCCAGAATGATGGGGCAGGGAGGAACCGCGCCTCACATCACGGGAGGAATAAAATGACACGCTTTGCCAGCAAATGGCACCGCTCGCTGCTGATTGCAGCGGGGGTCAACCTGCTACTCGCGACCACCGCAATGGCCACCGAAATTACCGTGTGGTGCTGGGATCCGAATTTCAACGGCGCCACCATGAAAGAGGCGGGCGCCCGATACACCGCCGCACATCCCGATGTTACGTTCAACATCGTCGATTTCGCCAAGGCTGATCTGGAAACCAAACTTCAGGCGCAGCTGACGTCTGGCACGACCGACGGGCTGCCGGACATCGTGCTGATCGAAGATTATGGCGCGCAGAAATACCTACAATCCTTTCCCGGCGCGTTTGAGGCGCTGAATGACAAGGTCGATTATTCGACCTTCGCCAAATACAAAGTCGACCTCGCCACAGTTGATGGCAAAACCTATTCGCTGCCGTTCGATAGCGGTGTCACCGGATTGTTCTACCGTTCTGACGTGTTGTCCGATGCGGGCTACAAGGATGCTGACCTGCAAGACATCAACTGGGATCAGTTCATCGACATCGCCAAAGCGGTCAAGACCAAAACCGGCCACCCGATGCTTGGCGTCGATCTGAACGATGCTGGCATGTTGCGGATCCTGCTGCAATCGGCGGGCAGCTGGTATTACAAGCCCGACGGCTCGGCCAACATCAAGGATAACCCGGTATTCAAAGCCGCGCTGACCACCTACGCCAAAATCCTTACCTCGCCAGAGATTTACAAACCTGTGTCCGGCTGGACCGAATATACCGGTGCGTTCACCACAGGCGAAACTGCCGCCGTGGTCACTGGCGTCTGGATGAACGCGACGATCAAGGCTGCCAACATGTCCGGCAAATGGGGCGTCGCACCTTTGCCGAAACTTGATGGCGTCGATGGTGCAACCCATGCATCGAACCTTGGCGGGTCCAGCTGGTATGTGCTGGCCTCTTCGCCCAACAAGGACGCCGCCGTTGATTTCCTTGCCAATGAGTGGGGCAAGGACGTTGATTTCTATCAGAAAATCCTGGTAGGGCAGGGTGCGCTTGGCTCATTGCTGGCCGCACGTGATGGCGATGCCTACAAGGCCAAGGACGACTACTATGGCGGTCAACCGGTGTGGCAGAACTTCACGACCTGGCTCGCTCAGATCCCCGGCGTGAACTACGGCATCTTCACCAACGAGGCGGACGCCGCCGTCGCCGCACAACTGCCGGGTCTGGCAGCGGGTGGTTCGGTTGATGACGCCATCACCGCAATCGACGCGCAAATCGCGACGCAAATTCAATAAGTCCTGAAGTGGGTGGGAAACTGCCCAACAACATCGGACCGCGCAGCATTATTGGCTGCGCGGTCCTGACTTGGGGGGCGGATCTTGGCAGCATCAAAACTTGGCCGGGCAGAACGGATCAGCGGCTGGCTATTCGTCATGCCCGCGCTGACACTGCTTGGCATTTTCATGGTCTACCCGATCCTTTGGTCGCTCTACATGAGCTTTCAGACCGGCAAGGGCATGAACTTCAAGTTCGGCGGTTTTGCCAACGTCATCCGCTTGACCAAAGACCCGGTTTTCCTGCACGCGCTGTCCAACACGTTGACTTTCCTCGTCATTCAGGTTCCCATCATGATCCTGTTGGCGCTGATCCTCGCTCAGGCGCTGAACAACCCATTCCTGAAAGGCCGCGCATTCTTCCGCACCGCAATCTTCTTGCCGTGCGTCACCTCGCTTGTCGCCTATTCGATCCTGTTCAAGTCGATGTTCGCGGGCGACGGGGTGATCAACGACTTCCTGATTGACCTGCATATCATCGCAGAACCGATCCGCTGGCTTAGTCAGCCATTCTGGGCCAAGACCGTGATCATCATGGCGATCACCTGGCGCTGGACCGGGTACAACATGATCTTCTACCTTGCCGCCATGCAGAACATCGACCGCTCGATGTACGAAGCGGCGCGGATCGACGGCGTTCCAGCGTGGGCGCGCTTTGTCCATATCACCATCCCGATGCTGAAACCGGTGATCCTGTTCACCACCGTCATCTCTACCATCGGCACGCTGCAATTGTTTGACGAGGTCAACAACATCACCGCCAGCGGCGGCGCAGGCGGCGCACCTGCGGATTCGACGCTCACCCTATCACTCTACATCTACAACTTGACCTTCAAGTTCATGCCCAACCTCGGCTACGCCGCGACCATTTCCTACGTCATCGTGCTCCTCGTAGCAGTACTAAGCTGGTTGCAATTTCTTGCCGCGAAAGAGCGTTAGATGGCCCATATCCGCACCATCGCCATCTACCTTCTGTTGACGATAGCCGCCCTGATTTCGGTCTTTCCGTTCTATTGGATGATCGTCAGTGCCACCAACACCTCTGCTGACATCATCCGTGGCAAGGCCGATTTTGGCGACCAGTTGTGGATCAACATCACCAGTTTCTTCACCCAGGTCGACGCCAAACGCATCTTCTTCAACTCGGCCTTCATCGCCATCCTCGGCACGGTTCTGACGCTGATCATCTCGTCGCTGGCAGGCTATGGGTTTGAAATGTTTCGCTCCCGCATCCGTGAGCGCATCTTTTCCGCGCTTTTGCTGATGCTGTCGGTTCCCTTCGCCGCCATTATGGTCCCGCTATTTGTCGTCATGGCAAAGCTCGGTCTGATCAACACCTATGCCGCCCTGTTGCTGCCGACGATTTCTTCGATCTTCATCATCTTTTACTTCCGCCAGACCACCAAAGCCTTCCCCACGGAACTACGCGATGCCGCACGGATCGACGGGTTGAAAGAGTGGCAGATCTTCCTGTTCATCTACATTCCCGTCATGCGCTCGACCTATGCCGCTGCCACGATCATCGTGTTTATGGCGAACTGGAATGCCTACCTGTGGCCGCTGATCGTTCTGCAAACCAATGAGATGAAAACGATGACCCTCGTCATCTCCTCCCTTGCATCCGCCTATTATCCTGATTTCGGCGTCGTCATGGTCGGCACCGTTCTGGCCACGCTGCCCACGCTTCTTGTGTTCTTCTTCCTCCAGCGCCGCTTCGTCGAAGGGTTGCTGGGGTCCGTAAAATAAGGTTTGCAAATGCCCACGACCGACTTCAACGACAACTGGCTATTCGAAGGCCGCGACACGGTGCGCCTGCCGCACAATGCGGTTGAACTGCCATTTTCCTATTTCGATGAAAAGGTTTACCAGCGGACCTTCACCTACGAAAAGTCCTTCGACGCCGATCCCGCATGGGCCGACCGCGAAATCAACGTGGTCTTCGATGGGGCGATGGCCAACGCCCATGTCAGCCTGAACGGTGCGCTGCTAACCAAACACAAGGACGGCTACACACCGTTCACAGCCCGCCTGACTGGCCTTCTGAAACCCAAAGCCAACAAGCTGTCGGTCATCATCGACGGCAGCGAAAACCCCGAGATTCCGCCCTTTGGCGGTGCTATCGACTACCTCACCTATGCTGGCATTTACCGCGAGGTCTGGCTGAACGTCACCGCCGCCGTCAGCATTGGCCTGCACAAGATAGAGACGCCGGACGTGCTGCTGCCGACCAAATCCGTCACCATCGCGGCCACCCTGAACAACCCGCAAAACCTGGCCCTCAGTGGCACCCTGACTGCCACGTTGCGCGACGCCACTGGAGCAACCCTCGCCAACACGACTGCGAACATCACTGGCCCGACCGCCCATCTGTCCCTGACCAACCTCGAAAATATCACCCTCTGGGACACCAAAACGCCCGCGCTGTACACCATCGACCTCATCCTC
>JBDSXE010000246.1:0-2852 GCA_039926325.1 Paracoccaceae bacterium
GCTGCGGCGGAGCTGGTGCCGCTGTATGCGCCGCTACCCACGCCGGAAGATGGGTTGGCCGCGCTGTCGGCGGGGATTTTGCCGCATTTGCCGATTTCGGTGTTGCTGCTGGGGATGGGCGACGACATGCACACAGCAAGCCTGTTTCCCGGCGCGGATCATCTGGTCGAGGCGTTGGCACCGCATGCGCCTGTTCTTATGGCGTTGCGTGCCGAAGCTGCGGGCGAGCCGCGCATCACGTTGACAGCGCGGGTGCTGAAGGGCGCGAAATATACGCATATCCTGATCACCGGGGCCGCCAAACGCGATGCTTTGGAGCGGGCACTGCAACTACCACCCACGGACGCGCCGGTGCGGGTGGTTCTGGATCACGCAACAGTCCATTGGGCGGAGTGAGACGATGCAAGACAAATGGCACGCGCTGAAAGACCATCACGCACAGGTTGAGGGTCGGTCGATCCTGTCGATGTTCGGCGACGCGGGGCGGGCTGGGGATTTCAGTGCGCGCGCGGGCGAGATGCTGTTCGATTTTTCCAAGACCACCATCGACGAGGCGGCGCTGGGGCTACTCCTGAAGTTGGCAGAGGTGTCGGACGTTGCGGCAAAGCGGGATGCGATGTTTCGCGGCGACAAGATCAACGTGACTGAGGGGCGGGCGGTGCTGCACACCGCCTTGCGTGCGCCTGCGGGTGTATCGGTTTTCGTGGACGGCGTGGATGTCGTGCCGGATGTACTGGCGATCCGGGCCCGGATGGCGGCGTTTGTGGATGACGTCCGGTCTGGGAGGTTCACGGGGCAGGGAGGTCGTATCACCGATGTGATCAACATCGGCATCGGCGGGTCTGATCTGGGGCCAGCGATGGCGACGATTGCGCTGTCGCCGTATCACGACGGGCCACGGGTGCATTATGTCTCGAACGTCGATGGCGCGCATATCGCGGATACGCTGGTCGGATTGAACCCGGAAACGACGCTGGTGATCGTGGCGTCGAAGACGTTTACGACGATCGAGACGATGACCAATGCCAATACCGCAAAGGCGTGGATGGGGAAGGTCGTGAAAAACCCCGGCACGCAGTTTGCGGCGGTCTCAACTGCGGCGGACAAGACGGCGGCGTATGGGATTGATCCTGTCCGGGTGTTTGGGTTCGAGGATTGGGTTGGCGGGCGTTATTCGCTGTGGGGGCCGATTGGGCTAGGGGTGATGCTGGCGATTGGGCCTGCGGCGTTTGGCCAGTTCCTGCAAGGCGGACGGGATATGGACGAGCGGTTCTTGTCGGAGCCGTTTGCTGCGAATATGCCGGTGCTGTTGGCGCTGGTTGGGATATGGCACAATCAGATTTGTGGCCATGCGACGCGGGCGGTGCTGCCCTATGACCAGAGGCTGTCGCGGTTGCCTGCGTATCTGCAGCAGCTGGAGATGGAGAGTAACGGCAAGCGCGTGGCGATGGACGGGTCGGACCTGACCACGAATTCTGGCCCGGTTGTGTGGGGCGAACCGGGGACCAACGGACAACACGCGTTCTATCAACTGATCCATCAGGGCACGCGGACCGTTCCGTGCGAGTTCATGGTGGCGAAGGCGGGGCATGAGGCTGATCTGGCGGGGATGCATTTGCTGCTGGTGTCGAACTGTCTGGCGCAGTCAGAGGCGCTGATGCGGGGGCGGTCGCTGGCGGAGGCGACTGCGATCATGGCGAAGAAGGGGCTGACGGGGGCCGAACTGAACATGCAGGCGCGGCACCGGGTGTTTCCGGGCAACCGCCCTTCGACCACGCTGGTTTATCCGCTGCTGACGCCGTTCGTGTTGGGGCAGATCATCGCGCTTTATGAACACCGGGTGTTTGTCGAAGGGGTGATCCTGGGGATCAACTCGTTCGATCAGTGGGGGGTGGAATTGGGCAAGGAACTGGCGCTGGCATTGCAGCCGATCCTTGAGGGGAAACAGGGGACCGAGGGTAAGGATGGGTCCACGGCGGCGCTAGTGGCTTATCTGAAAAGATGACCCATTCATTTGCTCACAAATATCCCACGGGGGGTCTGGGGGGTGTGAAACCCCCCAGCCTTTTTACTTCAGCGCGGCGGTCACGATTACTTCGACCTTGTAAGCTGGGGTCGCCAGTTTAGCCTCACCCGTTGCGCGGGCGGGGGTATTACCTGCCGGCACCCACTTGTCCCAGACGGCGTTCATCTCGGCAAATGTAGCGATGTCGGCCAGCCAGATCTGCACGGACAGGATGCGGGTCTTGTCGGTGCCGGCGGCGGCAAGGATGCGATCCACTTCGGCAAGGCAGGTCGCGGTTTGTTCGGTGACGCTTTCGTTCGGGTTGCCGACCTGGCCTGCGACCCAGACGATGCCGTTGTAGCAAACTGCTTCGGACATACGCGGGCCAGCGCCGATGCGGGTGATGGTGGACATATTATTCTCCTTGAAGGTTGGTGGCTTAATAGCCGAAGGCTTCGTAATCGGGCGCGTAAAGCTGCCGGATGCGGATGCGCTGTTCCGGCGTGATGGCAGTCTTGGCAGCAGCAGAGCGGTTGTGGCGGGCGGCCAGCAGCGCGGGGGGCGGAAAGGCGGGCGCACCGCCGGCTGCGAACACGTGCCGGATGTCGGCATCGTAGTTTTCGACCCGGCCGACGAAATCGAAGCGGACATCGGACCATGCGATGTTGTCAACCTGCAGTCGCCAATGGCTGTCAGTGTTCAGCCGGTCCATTTCGAACCCATGCGCGATGTAGTCGAGAAAGACGTCGAAATTGTAGCCCTCACCCTTGGCCGCGTCATAGCCATGGGCGATCATCGGTTTCATGTGCTTGGCTCGGGCAATATTGGTCAGATCGACAAAGAAGTT
>JBDSXE010000247.1:0-8107 GCA_039926325.1 Paracoccaceae bacterium
AGTACGGATCAGGATGATGTTCTACCAAACATCATCCTGATCCAGCCCAACCCAGCCTGTTACAATATCCCGGCGTGCTGCATCGCAGCCTTGATCCGTGCCTTGGTGGCCTCGGTCACGGTCAGCAGCGGCAACCGCACTTCATCGCTGCACATCCCCAGCAAGGACAGCCCGTACTTGGCTCCAGCCAGCCCCGGTTCGATAAAGATCGCCTCGTGCAGCGGCATCAGCCTGTCCTGATACTCCAGCGCCTTGGCATAATCGCCCGCCAAAGTCGCCGCCTGAAACTCTGCACACAGTCGAGGTGCCACGTTCGCGGTGACAGAGATGCAACCCACCCCGCCATGGGCGTTGAACCCCAAAGCCGTGGCATCCTCGCCCGACAGTTGCAGGAATCCCGCGCCGCAGGTGATGCGCTGCATCGAAACCCGCTCGATCTTGCCGGTCGCATCCTTGACGCCGATGATCCGGGGCAGCTTTGCCAGAATGCCCATGGTTTCCGGTGACATATCCACCACCGAACGACCGGGGATGTTGTAGATGATGATCGGCAGCGTGCAGCAATCATGCAGCGCCGTGAAGTGCGCGATCATGCCAGCCTGTGTCGGCTTGTTGTAATAGGGTGTGACGACCAGCGCCGCATCCGCCCCGACCTTTTCCGCATGGCGGATAAGGTCAAGCCCCTCTGCCGTGTTGTTCGACCCCGCACCCGCGATGACCGGCACACGTCCGGCAGCCATTTTCACGACCTCTTCCACGACGCGGCGATGCTCTTCGTGGCTGACGGTGGGGCTTTCGCCAGTGGTGCCGACGGGAACCAGCCCGGTCGAACCCTCTGCGATGTGCCAATCGACAAGTTTCTTCAACGCCGCCAGATCCAGCGCACCGTCCTTGAACGGCGTCACCAATGCGGGAATGGACCCTTTGATCATGGCAGCGTCTCCTCTATCCATCGGCCCAGGCTGAATCGCCAAGGGCGCAGCCGCGCTTCTAATCGCGTGACGGAACTTTGCCAAGTATGGGCAAGGGTTCGCGGATCACGGCAACATGGGTTGTGGCAGCCCGCCGACTAGGGCAGATTCCCGGCATGATCCATTTTACGAAACTCCCCCGCGTCACCCTGTTCTGCCTTGCCCTGCTGCTGCCCGGCGCGGTCGTTGCGGATCAGGTTAAGGAAACCGCTGCCCTGACCACCGCGATGAAACTGGTCGATCAACGTGATTTCGAGGGGGCCAAGGCCGCCGCCTTTGCCGCCGGCCCGATCGGCGCCGATCTGGTAGAGTGGAGCCGTCTGCGCTATGGCGATGGCCTGCTGGGCGATTACGAAACCTTCATGGCCAAGCGTCCCGACTGGCCCGGAATGCCGCTGCTGAAACAAAAGGGCGAGGTGGCCGTGTCGCGGTCCACCGACCCCGCCCGCATCATCGCGTATTTTGGCACCGACCTGCCGCAAACTGGTACCGGAGCCTTGGCATTGGTCAAAGCCTACGACGCAACGGGCCGTGCCAAGGATGCCGAAGCAGAGGCGTTGCGCGCCTGGATCAGCCTGAAATTCAGTGCACCCGAAGAAGCCCAGTTGCTGACCCTCCACGGTCCGGCGCTGAAGGTCGCGCATGAGGTTCGGTTGGACCGCCTGCTATGGGACGGCGACCGCAAGGACGAGGCGCAACGCATGCTGCCGCGCGTGTCCAAGGCTTGGGCCGCCCTCGCGACAGCGCGTCTGGCCCTGCGCGCCGATCAGGATGGCGTGACCGCACTGGTCGCCGCCGTGCCGACCGGTCTGAAAGACGACGCTGGCCTCGCTTACGAACGCTTCCTGTACCGGATGCGGGCCAACAATTATGCCGACGCCGCCACGCTGATCATCGAACGGTCCAACAAAGCCGCCCGTCTGGGCGATCCAGAGGCTTGGGCCGAACGGCGCATTCTGCTGGCGCGCTACCTGATGCGAACCGGCAGCCCGCGCGAGGCTTACAAGGTCGCCACCAACCATTTCCTGAAATCCGGCACCGATTATGCCGATCTGGAGTTTCTTTCGGGCTACATCGCCCTGCGTAAACTGAACGACCCCACAACCGGCCTGAAACACTTCGTCCGTCTGGAAGCGGTGTCTAACACCCCCATCAGCCGCTCAAGGGCGTTCTACTGGGCCGGTCGCGCTTATGCCGCGGCAAGCGACAAGGCCAAAGCGCAAGACGCCTACAAGCAGGCCGCGCAGTATCAGACGTCATACTATGGCCTGCTTGCGGCGGAAAAGCTGGGGATGAACCTTGATCCAACACTCGTTGCGGGCAACCGTGCTGCGGGCGACTGGCGCAAGTCCAGTTTTGCCCATTCCTCGGTATTGGACGCGGCCTTGCGGCTGGCCCGCGTCGATGAAGCGCAATTGTCGGCGCGGTTCTTTTTGCATCTTGGCGAAAACCTGTCAGACGCTGAACTGGCGCAACTGGCTGATCTTGCACTGCAATCTGGCCAATATCGCACGGCAGTCGTGGTCGCCAAGGCCGCCGCCGATCACGGTCTGGTTCTGCCGCGCCCCTATTTCCCGATGCCCGACATGGTGCCGGACAATCTAGAGGTCAGCCGCGCTCTGGCGCTGGCCATCTCGCGCCGCGAAAGCGAGTTCGACCCAGAGGCGCAAAGCCCCGCAGGCGCATTGGGCCTGATGCAACTGATGCCCGGCACGGCGGAAAAGGTGTCAAAGGATATGGGGCTGGCCTATTCGCGGTCCCGCCTGACCACCGATCCCGCCTATAACGTGCAGCTGGGCTCGGCCTATCTGCGGCAGATGGTTGATGAATTTGGTCCATCCGTGGCGCTGATCGCGTCCGGCTACAACGCTGGCCCGCGCCGCCCCCGTGAGTGGATCGTAGCTTACGGCGACCCACGTTTGGCGTCGGTCGATGTGGTCGATTGGGTCGAAAGCATTCCCTTTGCGGAAACCCGCACCTACGTGATGCGCGTGGCCGAAAGCGTGGTCATCTACCGCGCCAAGCTGAAAGGCGCTGCAGGTCCGGTTAAGATCACGGCAGAGTTGACAGGTCGCTAAGGCTTGAGCCAGACCCCAAGATCAACCTTGTGCCCGGTGCCAAGGTCTAGACCCCTGACCTCTCCCAAGGGTTGCAGCCCGGGTTCGGGCGTAGCAGCTGGCAAGGCAATCACATGGCACCCGGGGGCGGCCAAGGCGGCCGGCAGAGCTGCGGCATCGACAAATTGCACATGGTTGCCGGTCAGGAACACCACCGATGGCTCGGCGTAACCTGCAACGGCAAAGTCACAGGTCGGATGGCTGGCAGCAAAGGCGGCAAGCGGGCGTGCGGGCCAAAGCGGGGCAATACCGGCAAGCGTCGGGTAGATCGCAAAGTTCAGCGCCAGCCCGCCCGTGGCCAAAGCTGCGGCCAGCGTGACGGCACTTGTCCCGCGCGCCGCCATTACGATCAGGGCCGTTGCGGCCACGACGGCCACGCCGCTGACCCAAAAGCTGACCGGTAAGCTGACTCCCAACTGTCCGGCCTGCAAGTCCAGCGCCCCCAGCAGGAGCAGCGGCAATAGCCCGGGCAAGATCACTGGCCACCAGACGCGCGCCGATTTGGTCTCCCACCCATAGGCCAGCAGCAGGGCCATTGCAGGCCAGGTCGGCAAAGTGTAATGCACCAGCTTGGTCGCGGTCACCTCGAACACCAGCCATGTCGGGATCAACCAGCATAGGGCAAAGCCCACCAGAGGCACCCGCCTGCCGCGCCATATTGCCGGGATAGCCGCAGCCAAAGGCATCGCGGCAGGCCAGAAGGTCAGCCACATCATCGCCAGATAGCTTCCGGGCGGAAAGCCGTGGCTCTCTTTCCCGCTTGCCAGTTTTTCGAACATGTCGCGGCCAAGGGACGCTGACCAGAACGCGCCGTGGCTGACGTAAGAAATGGCGATGAACCAAGGTGCGGCCAAAGCCAGCAGCAGTGCAATGCCCGGCATTGGCCTAAGCGCGCGCCACAGCGACAGGTCGCGTCGGACAATGCACTGGCCCACCAGTGTGAAGGCCACCACCATCGGCCCGATCGGCCCCTTGATCAGCACGCTTGCTGCCAGCGCTGCCCAAAACCCCATCGCAAGCGGCAGGCGCAGTCGCCCCTCAACCATCGCGCACGCCAGCACATATTGCGCGACCACCACTGTCGCCAAAAGCATGGCGTCGGTCTTGGCCAGCCGCGCCTCGGCACCCAGCATAACGCTTGCCGCCAGCGCCACCGCCGCCAGAAACGCCGCCTCGGGTTTCAGGAACAACCGCGCGGTGGCATGGGTGAAACCCACGGCCAGCAAGGCACCCAACAGACTGACAAGGCGGTAGGACCAGATCTGATCGGCCTGCCCGGTGATCGCCGCAGCCGCCGCTTGCAGCCAGTAAATCCCCACCGGCTTTTTATAGCGCGGCCCGTCAGCAAAGCGGATATCGACGAAAATTCCACTGTCCAGCATCTGACTGGACGCCTGAGAGAACAAAACCTCGTCCCTGTCCACCGGCGGCAAGGTAAAGAACCCCGGCAGCGCCAGAACGACCATGACCAGCAGCGCCAGCCACAGCCCCCGGCCTTGAGATACCAATCGCTGCACCGGCCCCATCGCGCGTTCCATTTGCTCTTTCAGAAATTATCCCGGACGGCTCCGCCGAACTCAGCCGTTTTCGCGCAATACCGATCCCGCCAGATACAACGACCCGCAGATCAGCACCCTAGCCTCGGGCGACCGCACGGCGATTTCCGCCAAGGCTTCCGCCACCGATGCCGCGGTAACGGCACTGATACCCTCGGCCACCGCCGCATCGCGTGTCACCTCGGCAGGCAGGGTGTTTTTCTCGCCGGGGATCGACACCGCATAAAGCCGCGTCACCTGACTGGCCAACGGTGCCATGTACCCGCGCACATCCTTGGTGTTCAGCATCCCGCAGATGAGGTGCGTCTCGCGCACCGCCATCCGCGCCAAGGTTGCCGCCACCGCCGCACCGCCCGCCGGATTGTGTCCGCCGTCCAGCCACAACTCCACCTTGGGCGCACTCTCGACCAAGGGCCCCACCCGCAAACGCTGCATCCGCGCGGGCCAAACCGCACGCGTCACAGCCGCCTCACACGCTGCCTCGCCAAACCCCAGTTGCCGCAAGCCCATCAGCGCCGCCCCGGCATTCTGCACCTGATGCGGACCGGGCAGGTTCGGCAGCGGCAAGTCAAGCAACCCATTCTCATCCTGAAACACCAGCCGCCCGCGATCTTCGGCAACCTGCCAGTGCTGACCATAGACCAGCAGCGGTGCCCCCATCCGCGCCGCCTTGCGTTCGATCACGGTCAGTGCAGCGTCTTCCTGCGGGCCAACCACGCAGGTCACGCCGCGCTTGATGATCCCTGCCTTGGCCACGGCAATCTCTGCCAGAGTGTCGCCCAGATATTGCTGGTGGTCGATGGACACCGGGGTGATCACAGTCAGCGCCGGATGATCCAGCACATTGGTCGCATCGAATTCGCCACCCAACCCAACCTCCAGCAGGGTCCAATCCGCCGGGGTGCGGGAAAAGGCCAAAAAGGCGGCGGCGGTAGTGATCTCAAAGAACGTGATCGGATCGGTGCCGTTGGCGGCGGCGCATTCGTCCAATAGGGCGATCAGTGCCGGTTCGGTCACCAATTCCCCGGCAATGCGGATGCGTTCGTGGAACCTCGCGAGGTGCGGTGAGGTATAGGCGTGAACCTTCGCCCCTGTCGCCTCAAACCCCGCCCGCATCATGGCCTGGGTCGAGCCTTTGCCGTTGGTCCCGGCGATATGCACAACGGGTGGCAAAGACCGCTCAGGGTGGCCAAGTGCCGCAAGCAACCGCTCCACCCGGTCCATCACAAGGTCGATGACCTTGGGGTGCAGGGTCATCATCCGTTCCAGAACGGTGTCGGACCCGGTCATTTGGCGGTGGCAACCTCGAACGGCGCGGGCAGGTCGCCCTTGACGGCAGGCGGCTGGCCGCTCAGCATCCGCAGGATCGTCACCAGTTCCTCGCGCAACTGTTTGCGGTGCGTCACCCGGTCCAGCATACCGTGGTCCAGCAGATATTCTGCGCGCTGAAACCCTTCGGGCAGCTTTTCACGGATGGTCTGCTCGATCACGCGCGGCCCGGCAAAGCAGATCAGCGCATTGGGTTCGGCAATCTGCACATCACCCAGCATCGCATAGCTGGCCGTAACGCCGCCAGTCGTGGGGTGCGTCAGCACGACAATGTAGGGCAGCCGCGCCTCTTTCACCATCTGCACCGCAACCGTGGTGCGTGGCATCTGCATCAGGGACAGAATCCCTTCCTGCATTCGGGCGCCGCCCGCGGACGAGAATACGATCAGCGGCCGCTTGTGTTTGACCGCAGTCTGCGCCGCCGCGATCATGGCATTGCCGACATACATGCCCATCGACCCCGCCATAAAGCCGAAATCATGCGCCACGGCCACAACTGGCGTGCGCTGCATCTCACCCTCGGCCACCAGCATCGCCTCTTTCTCGCCCGTCGCTTTCTGCGCGGCTTTCAGGCGGTCGGGGTACTTCTTCTGGTCGCGGAAGTGCAGCGGGTCCACCACGGCCTCGGGAACCTTGACCTCAGAGAAGATGCCGCCGTCGAACAGGTGCTTGAACCGGTCACGCGGCGATATCGCCATATGGTGATCGCAGTTCGTGCAGACGTTCAGATTGTCCGCCAATTCCCGGTGAAACAGCATGGTGCCGCATTCGGGGCATTTCGACCAAAGGTTCTCAGGCACCTCGCGGCGCGAAAAGAGCGAGTTGATCGTCGGGCGGACGTAGTTAGAGATCCAGTTCATCGTATGGCTGGCCTTTCGGTCGCATGGTTGGCCCCGAGATAAGCCGGTGGAGGTGTAAATGCAATCGCGCGGCGCATTTCCTACACTTCTGGCGTTTATTTCCTGTATTCTGAAACAACTGGCCATCGGCTACCGTAGTGTCAGTATCAGCAGGGGGAAACCATTGATGGCCGAGCAAGGACCACTCATCTATCGGCAAAAGCGAACAACGCGGGCAACCCACTGGCTGTGGGCGATCTGCCTGTTTTTCCTGATGTTCAGCGGATTGCAAATCTTCAACGCTCACCCCTACCTGCATTTCGGCAAGGAAGCGGGGTTTGAATATGACAACGCTGCAGTCTCTATCATCGCCTACAATACCGCCAACGGCCTACAGGGCATCACAACGGTTCTGGGCCACGACTTTGACACCACCGGCGTGTTGGGTGTGTCCGACGGTCGGGTGCGCGGCATCCCAGCGGCGCTGACCATGCCGTCGGGGCAAAGTCTGGCGACGGGGCGGGTGATCCATTTCTTCTTTGCGTGGATTCTGGTGACGACGCTGGTGGTCTGGCTTGTGTCATCTATCATCAACGGCCATTTCAAAACGCTGATCCCCACCGCGGCGGATATCCGGGGCCTGCCGCAAGACGTGGCTGACCATGCCCGCCTGCGGTTTCACCATACCGGCAAGTATAACGTGCTGCAAAAGTTGGCCTATGCGTCGGTGCTGTTCCTGGCCCTGCCGCTGATGATTGCCACCGGACTTACAATGTCGCCGGGTTTCAACTCCGTCGCGCCGTGGCTTTTGGACCTGTTCGGCGGGCGGCAATCGGCGCGGTCGATCCACTTCCTTGTCATGCTGGCGCTGATCCTGTTCTTTTTCGTCCACATGGCGATGATCCTTGCGGCAGGTCCGCTGAACGAACTGCGGTCGATCGTGACCGGCTGGTACCGGGTTGATCCGGTCAAAGGGGGCCATGATGATCAATCGGCGTAATCTTATCCTGGGCGGCGCGGCGCTGTCCCTGTCGGGCTGCAAGCTGCTGGACGGTCTGAATGGCGACAGCATGTGGCGGTCCTCGATGCAAAGCATCGAAAATCTTACCATGACAGCGCAGCGGCTGGTGATGGGCGACCGTTTGGCACCCGAGTTTACCGAGGCCGACATTCGCCAGACCCAGCACCCCAACGGCTCTCTTTCCGTCGACACGCCGGAATATCTGGACATGCAGGCGGCCGGTTTTGCCAACTATCAGCTAAAGGTGACGGGTCTGGTCGAAACCCCCTTGGCG
>JBDSXE010000248.1:0-3410 GCA_039926325.1 Paracoccaceae bacterium
GAATCACCACGCCGTTGTTTTTCAGATGCGCCAGTGTCAGGTTCCGCATCTTCAACCCAAGTTCCCGTACGTTCGCCTCGTGCGGGAACGGCACCGGGATCATGAATTCTTCGATCTCGGGGATCCCAGTCAGCAGGCTGCGGGTCAGGATGCGGAAATCAGGACGCACCCGGCTGACCATTTCCGCCATGATCATGCCATCGACCAGCCCATGTGGGTGGTTTGCCAAGACCACCAATGGCCCGGTCTTGGGGATAAGTGCAATCTCTTCAGGCGTAGTGTCGATTCTGATGCCCATGTGGCGGATCGCCTTGGACCAGAATGCGACCCCCACCGGAGCGCCCGCCCGTTCAAAGCTGCGGATCATGCTAAGAAGTTTCACCTTGGCCGTCAGCCATTCGATCGCGCGGATCGACAAGACCTTGAACGGATTGGTGAATGTGCCCGAATAGGACAATCGACGCATGTCATATTTGCGCCCAGTCCCAGGGGGGGGAACTGCCGTGCCTGTAACGCCACCGGTCTTCTGCAATTCGGTCACGAAGCGTCAGCCTTCCTCGTCAGACGGATTCAGTGGTCTTCGCCAAAGCAATTGGCCACCAGTTCCGCCAGTGCTGCGGCAAGCGCCTCTGCCTGCGCCCCGCTGGTTTCCACCTCAATAGTGGTTCCGCGAGAGGCTGCCAACATCAAAAGCCCCATGATGCTGTCGCCGGACACCGTCAGGCCATCACGCGTGACTTTGGCAACGGCATCGAACTCTTCCACAATCTCAACGAATTTGGCAGAGGCGCGGGCGTGAAGTCCCTTTTCATTAACAATGCGTAAGGTCTGCACTGTCATTGTGCCGTTACGTCCCGGTGCCAAGATCAAGGCTGTTGATATACTTGCGACCCGCATCCAGAGCCGCTGCTACAGCATCCTTTACAGCAAGTTCGCGCGATTTTGTCAGCTTGATCAGCATCGGCAAATTGGCACCGTAGATAATCCGCCGTTCCGAACCACCGGCACAGGCCAGCAGCGACAGGTTCGACGGCGATCCACCGAACATATCCGTCACAACGACCACACCGCCACCATGATCCACGGCATCGGCTGCCGCGCAGATTTCCGCCTGCTTCTTGCCCCGGTCGCAGTCGTCTTCAATGGCGATGGCCTGCATGTCTGTCTGCGGGCCGACAACGTGTTCGACCGCAGACAGATACTCCCGCGCCAGCCCACCGTGAGCCACAATCACTATCCCGATCACGCGCGACCTACCCCGACCCCGTCAGTGGCGATGCCTGCCACCCTGCGTTCCAGTTCCCGGTGCCGTTTTGACACCTGCCAGCCGGCTTCTGCAAGCACCTTGGCCAATTTTTCTGCAACTGCGACAGACCTGTGTTGCCCTCCGGTACACCCAAACCCGATCGTGAGGTGTGCTTTGCCCTCATCCAGCTGTCCCGGAAGCAGCATCAGGATAAGATCCTGCACCTTCTGGAAGAATGGCGCAAACCTTGGGTCCGCTGCGATGTGGTCGGCAACCGTGCTGTCGCGACCGTCGTGTTCGCGCAATTCGGGCACCCAATAGGGATTCGCCAGAAACCGGCAGTCGAACACCATGTCCACGCCACGCGGCAAGCCGCGCTTGTAGCTGAAACTTTGCACCGACACCGCCAGCCCTTCAGCGGGCCGATGATCAAACCAATGATTGATTTCGGCCTTCAGCTCGTGCGGTGACATTTCGCTGGTGTCGATCAGGTGATCCGCCCGCACCCGAACCGGCGCCAGCAAATCAATCTCGCGGTCCACGCCGTCGCTTGGCGTGGCGGCTTCGGCAATCGGATGGCGGCGTCGCGTTTGGCTAAAGCGGCTGACAAGCACGTTTGGCGCGCAATCCAGATACAAAACTTCCAGCATCACGCGGGGGTCGCGTGTCAGCGTGTCGATAAGCTCGATCACCGCCGTCGTGTTGAAATCGCGGTTCCGCACGTCCAGTCCCAAGGCAAGCGGGCGCTCCAATGGCGGGCCGTCCAGCAGGCGGGGGATCAGGCTGATTGGCAGATTGTCGATGACCTCATACCCCAGATCCTCTAGCGCGTGAAACGCAGTGGACCGACCGGCACCCGAGGGACCGGTGATCAGAACAAGCCGGTGTTCCTGAGTTTGAAGCATATTTGATTGCATGGTGGTCGCATCAAGCCTGACGTGAGCCGGTGAGATAGCACAGTACTGAAGCAGGAAAATGGGGATTACCCTGTCCCAGAACAAGGTCAACCTCTATTCCCAATAGCATGACGCGACGTCGTGGTGGCAATCGCTCGGTTTCGGGCTGTGACAGATCGGCCACAAGCACAACTTGCGCTTCCGCAGTGGATTTGACGTTCAGTATGCCGACGCCGCGCGCTTCGATCAGGCCCTGCAAGGTCGGCGGACAACGGGCCACGATCGTGTCGCCCGAACGGCTGATTTCCGTCTGGTCGTCAGCTAGCAGGTCGGCACCCAATGCAATCAGCTGCAATGCCAACGCAGATTTGCCGGACCCCGACGGACCCATGATCAGGAAGCCACGCCCTTTGACCGCTACGCAACTGGCGTGCATCAGGACGGCCTCGGTCAAACCGGCAGACCAACCACGAAGCGGGCACCAAGCGGTTCTGATGTGATGTCGGCTTGGGTTGGCCGGATATTCTCGGCCCAGATCACACCGCCATGCGCTTCGATGATCTGCTTGGAAATCGCCAGACCCAGACCGGAGTGGTTACCGAAATCACCCTGCGGACGTTCGGAATAAAACCGCTTGAACACCTTGGTCAGCGCCTGTTCCGGGATACCTGGCCCGGTGTCTTCCACGACGACAAGTATCCGGTTTTCCCGCTTGCGCGCCCAGACCCGGACCGCGTCGCCGGTATCGCAAAAGGATATGGCATTGGTGATCAGGTTGACGAAAACCTGCGCCAGCCGTCCCTCCAGCCCATTGATCCGGATCGCGTCGGCTGGGAAATCGGTAATGAATTCGACACCCTTTTCACGCGCCTGTTGGCCAAGATATTCGGTCAGGTTCGATAGGGTTTTCAGCAGGTTGAATTCTTCCTCGTCTTCCTTGACCAGTTCGCTGTCAAGGCGCGAGGCGTTGGAGATGTCACTGACCAGCCGGTCCAGCCGCCGCACGTCATGTTCGATGACGTCCAGAAGCTTTTCGCGATGCTCTTCCTTTTTGACCATTCGCAGCGACCCTACGGCAGAGCGCAGGCTGGCCAGCGGGTTCTTGATTTCGTGACTGACGTCAGCGGCGAACTGTTCGTTGGCGTCGATTCTGTCGTAAAGTGCGGTCACCATGCCACGCATCGCCACGGAAAGCCGACCAATCTCGTCTGGGCGGGCTGTCAGATCGGGGATGCGGACACGACCCGGCGAACGCGAACCGGCATCCC
>JBDSXE010000249.1:0-3266 GCA_039926325.1 Paracoccaceae bacterium
GCATCGAGACCCAGTTTGGACAACACCATTGGGACCCATACCGGCAACACGGCACAGGAACAGGTCGATCTCGGTTGTGAGCACCGCAGCGATCTTGGCGTCGGCCATGTTGGTCTTGTCATACCAGCAATAGCCGGTGCGGATGACCTTGGCCGGGGTTTGGCCCTTCAGCGCCTTGCACAACCTGTCGACGAAGCATTCGCCGATGACGATTGGGTCCAGCGTGATCGAGCCGGCGCGCGGCTTTCGCAGCGCCGGTATTTGCGAAAACGTGTAGTCCGGTGCAGACCGTTCGGCCGAATAGCCCTTGGCGTGCAAGGGGTCGCCTGCATCTGTAATGTCGCGTCTTGTTCCCTCACGCACCTCAGCCCGAATGATACCCGCCGTCCACGGGCAAGGTGGCACCAGTCACGAAGGCTGCAGCACTGGAACATAGGAACAGGACTGGACCGACGAGATCCTCAGTCGTTCCCCAGCGCTTGGCAGCAGCGCGTTCGGCGATCCTCGCCTCGGCCACCGGATCAGCCCAGAGCGCTTGGGTCATATCGGTCTTGTGGTATCCCGGCGCTATGGCGTTCACCCGGATGCCATAACGGCCCCACTGATGCGCCAAAGCCCGCGTCAGGCCGACGATGCCGGTCTTGGACGCCGTATAGGCCGGAACCGAAGGGTCAGCCAGGTAACTGAGCATGGAGGCGAAATTTACAATGCAGCCCTTGCTTTGCTTCAACAATGGATACGCCGCCCGCGAGAGACGCATCACGCTGTTGAGGTTGATGTCCATGACCGTCAGGAATTCTTCTTCCGTCCACTCGGCTTCCGGGCGGGCCACGCCATGGCAGTTCACCAGCACATCCAGCTTTTCAAACTGGCCCAACCGACCTTCGACGGCGTCCAGGTCGCGAACGTCAAGCTGCGCGAAGGTTAGACCCGGACCACCGTGCGGCGCTGCGTCCGACAGGCGCCTTACGGTGCTGCCAGTCGCCACGACCGTGGCGCCACAGTCGGCAAAGCCGATGGCGATGGCAAGACCGATGCCGCTGGTACCGCCGGATACCAGAACTGTCTTGCCGTCGAAGGCTTTCTTGAAAGGGTCGCTGGCGTTCATGGACATCATCCTTGGGGCAACTTACCAGCAGACATATCCGCCATCCGCCATGACGATGGAGCCTGTCATCAGACTGGCCGCATCGCCAGCCAGAAACAGCACGACAGAGGCCACTTCATCCGGGCGACCCATGCGGCCCATCGGCGTGCCACCAATCCAGTGACGGTACATTTCCGGATCGTCATAGACGTACTTGTTCATGTCTGTCTCGATATAGGTCGGCGCTACTGCATTGACACGCACGCCCCGTGCCGCCCATTCCGCCGCCAGACTGCGCGTCAGGTGGTGCACGGCGGCCTTGGAGGCGTTGTAATTCGCCTGTTCCTGCGGGCGGTTCACGATTAGCGCCGACATCGAGCCGATGTTGACAATGCTGCCCTTGCCACGCACCAGCATGCCCTTGCCGAAGGCGCGGCAGCACCAGAAGACGCCGTTCAGGTTGACGTCGATCACCTTGGTCCAGACCTCGTCGGCCATGGTCTCGGCGGGATGGTTGGAGATGGCAATCCCAGCGTTGTTGACCAGAATATCCAGGCCGCCGTCAGCGTCGACCTTGGCAGCCAAAGCATCGACGCCGGGGCGGTCTGTGACGTCCAGGGTGGCTGCGTCAACGCTGAAACCCTTGGCGCGCAGGCCCTCGGCTGCGGCGTGGACCGTTTCGCCCATGTCAGTCAGAATCACATGGGCGTCAGCCTCGGCAAGCGCCTCGGCGATAGCGAGCCCAATGCCACGGGCGGCTCCGGTCACAATGGCGCGCCGTCCGGTCAGTTTGAAACGATCTAAGTACATGTCAGTCTCCGTCAGCGGCGCAGGGCCGTCGTTCCATATTGCAGCAGCATCGCGCCGATAATGATGACTCCCATGAACACCTGTTGGTGGTATCCTGGGACGTTGGCGAGATTCATGATGTTCGAGATGACGCCTAGGATGAACACACCGATGAAGGTGTTGAACGCCCCGCCCCGCCCACCCAGCAGGCTGGCCCCGCCGATCACCACCGCCGCGATGGCATCCAGTTCTGCCCCCACGCCAATCGTGGCGGACCCGATGCCGGTGCGGCTGGTGGAAACAATGCCCGCCAGTGCGGCCAGCGCGCCAGAAATCATGTAGACCGTCACTTCAAACCGCCCGACAGAGATACCGGACAGGCGCACCGCCTCGGCGTTGGAGCCGATGGCTTTGACCATGCGGCCGAACCGGGTGAAGCCAAGGACGAAGCCTGCCGTCAGGAACACTGCGGCCATCAGCCAGACCGGCCACGGAACGCCCATGAACGATCCGGCGCCAAAGGTGGTGATCGCGTCCCCTGCCTTGCCCATCCGGATCGGCTGCCCGTCCGACGCGATCAAAGACGCCCCGCGCGCTATGGTCATCGCGGCCAGCGTCGTTACAAAAGACGGCAGCCGCAAATAGGCGATCAGCGACCCAGAGAAAAGACCCGCTACCATACCCACCAGCATGGTCCTGGCAACAGTCGGCATCGGCGCAGAGTTTTGGATTAGCAAAGACGCAGTCACCGATCCAAGGGCCGCGACAGACCCAACTGACAGGTCAATGCCTCGTGTCAGAATGACGAACAGCATCCCCACAGCCATCAGACCTGTGCCAGATACTTGCCGCAGGACGTTCATCAGGTTGCGCGTGCTTAAGAAGACATCCGACATCGACGCCGCGATTGCCATCAGCACCAGCAGGATCAAGAGCGGTCCGAAGCTGTGGATCACCGACTGCAGGTTGAAGCTAGCGCGCGCGGTTGCGGTGGAAGTATTGCTGATTGTCATGTCATGCGGCCTCATTCACGCCGGGCATCGCGAGCCGCAGCAGGTTTTCTTCTGAATATTCGTCAGGGCTCAACTCCCCGACGATGGCACCCTCGCGCATCACCAGAACGCGGTCACACAGACCGAACAGCTCGTAGTGTTCAGAGGAGACAACCAGCACCCCCCGGCCACGTGCGGCGAACTGCTTGATCAGGGCGTAAATTTCGGCCTTGGCGCCGACGTCGACGCCGCGGGTGGGCTCGTCAAAGATCATCACGTCGACATCGACGTGAAACCACTTGGCCAGCACGACCTTTTGCTGATTGCCGCCCGAAAGGGACGAGGCGGGGGCGTCCGGTCCGGCCGATTTGAGGCGAAGTGCCGCACCGATCCGCTCA
>JBDSXE010000250.1:0-6102 GCA_039926325.1 Paracoccaceae bacterium
AGTGAGCTTGGACCGACGCATTCACGGGGTGGGGGGCGGCTCATATCTCTGGGCGGATTGCGACCGGGACCGGTGTCGCAGTCGCCTTCAGACAGCCGCGATATTGGCAGGGGGGTAACCACCGCGCGGATGGTATCCTTGTCGGGCTGCGCAACCACGTCCTGCCCTGCCAAAAACTAGCGACACAGGGGGGCAAGCGTGGCATATCGCTCTTGACTGATGACATCCTCGCCCGGCGGGGTCGGACAGAAGCCCCCCTTGTCCGTCGCGTTCAGAAGCATCTTTTTCAGTTGCGCTATTCTGGCTTTGATCGGTGGTTCCGATTCGAACGCTTCCAGCCGCGCTATCTCCACTTCGATTTCCACTTTCGGTGTAAGTGAATCTGGCCCATCGAAGCCCATCACGGCCAGAGCTTGATACTTGTCCATGGATGTCCTTGTGCTGCAACACTCACCGTCAATATCGGCCGACCACTGGCGTAATTCACTACCCCGACTCGCTCAACGATCAAGTTGAACCTTGGACGGTTGACGCATTCTCACCTAGCTTTTCCATCCGAATCCATTTTTAGGGCGGCGATATTGGTGATCCTGCCGACATGGGTCCACACATGCTCCCGCGTGAAGTTTGCTTCGTTTACGTTGATCGTCCAAGCAGCGCCCCACCTTTCGTTGAAACTTGGTGGCACTTCACTGGTCGCGACGGTTCGTAAGGAGTTATCGGCCCTAGAAAGGGGGGCAAAAATGGGGAAAGTGATAAACAAAAGTCCCGTAACCCCTTAGGATTACGAGACTTTGATTTGGATTTTGGTGCCCAGAAGAGGACTCGAACCTCCACGTCTTGCAACACTGGTACCTGAAACCAGCGCGTCTACCAATTCCGCCATCTGGGCGATCTCGTGCGAGGCGATGTAGCCAAGCCTTGGGGGGGTGTCAACGGGTGGAAGCGAAAAATGGCGGTCGATGCGAAAATCGCCGGGAAATCAACGCAGAAATCGTGCAAGCCGGATTGGTCTTGCTGGCAGACCCGTGCGAAGTTATTCAGGCAGCATCCGTTTGGCACGCAGAGGGTTCCTGATGAACAAGCTAGTCACAATCTTCGGCGGCTCCGGCTTTGTCGGGCGCTACGTTGCCCGGCGTCTGGCGAAAGAGGGTTGGCGCATTCGCATCGCGTGCCGTCGCCCGAACGAGGCTTTGTTCACCCGGTCTTACGGCGCTGTCGGTCAAGTGGAGCCGGTGTTTTGCAACGTCCGCGATGATGCGTCGGTCAGGGCGGCGCTTGCCGGTGCCCACGCTGCCGTCAACTGCGTCGGCACTTTCGACAAGGGCGGTGTCAACAATTTCAACGCAGTGCAGGTCGCCGCGCCCGCGCGTATTGCTCGTCTCGCTGCGGCTGGCGGTCTTTCGACACTGGTACACATCTCTGCCATCGGGGCCGATCCAAAAGCCGCCAGCGACTATTCCCGGTCGAAGAGTGAGGGTGAGGCGGCGGTTCTGGCCGCTTTCCCTAACGCCATGATCCTGCGACCTTCGGTGATTTTCGGCAACGAGGACGGCTTTTTCAACCGCTTTGCTGCCATGTCGCGCATGGGGCCGATCCTACCGCTGGTCGGCGGCCATACCAAATTCCAGCCAGTTTTTGTGGAAGATGTCGCCGCCGCTGCGGTCTTGGGCGTCGATGGCAAGGCTGTGGGCATCTATGAGCTTGGCGGTCCCGACGTCGGCAGCCTTGGCGATTTCATTCACCAGATGCTCGCAGTCATTCAGCGCCGCCGTCTGGTGATCAACCTGCCGTTCTGGGTTGGAAATGTGATGGCGACCGTGTTTACACTGGGGTCCGCTGCGACGCTTGGCCTGATCAAGAACAGCATTCTGACCCGCGATCAGGTCGTATCGCTGCGCGCCGATAACGTGGTGGCCCCCGGCGCGAAAACGCTGGCGGATTTGGGCATCCCAGCCACCAATCTTGGGGCCGTTATCCCGGAATATCTGTGGCGCTTCCGCCCGTCCGGCCAATATGCCGCCCAAAAGGATTCGGCCAAAAATCTGCGGAAAGTCTGATCCATGAATGACTTGGTGACGTCCGCCCTCCTCGGTCTGGTCGAGGGTCTGACAGAGTTCATTCCGGTTTCTTCGACAGGTCATATGCTGCTGGTGGCGCATTTCCTGGGCTTTGGTGAAACGTCCAAGACGTTCGAGATCGTCATTCAGCTTGGCCCGATCCTTGCCATAATGGCGCTCTACTGGCGCAAACTGAGCTACGTCTTTTCGACGGCGTTCAGCGATCCGGCCTCTACCCGGTTCATCACCTCGGTCCTGATCGCCTTCCTGCCCGCCATGATCATCGGCGCATTGGCGCATGACTTCATCAAGACCGTGCTGTTTGAGACGCCCAAGCTGATCGCCATCATGCTGATAATTGGCGGCGTCGTGCTGTTGTTCGTGGACCGCGCCGCTCCAGAACCGACCATCACAGATGCAACCGCAGTGCCATTTGGCAAATCGCTGGCCATTGGCGTGATCCAGTGCCTGTCGATGATCCCCGGCGTCAGCAGGTCGGGGGCTACGATCGTGGGCGCCCTGATGTTGGGCGTTTCGAAACGGGCGGCAGCAGAGTTTTCATTCTTTCTATCACTGCCGACCATGCTAGGGGCGGTCGCATTTGACCTGTTCAAATCGCGCCACGAGCTTGATTTCAGCGCGCTGACCAGCATCGGCGTCGGATTTGTCGTCGCGTTCATTTCTGGGCTGATCGTGGTGAAATGGTTGCTTGGATACGTCTCGACTCACGGTTTTGCGCTGTTCGGCTGGTGGCGAATCATTGTGGGCGGGGTGGCACTTGCGGCCCTGTTCGCCGGTTTTTAATGGACTAGGTATCATATACTGACCTAGTTTTCGTAAAATATGTCGAACCGCACAACTTATCCGGCAAAAAACCGCCAAATAGGTAACTCATGCTGACTTTTATTTCTGCCTGACCCTTGCTATCAAATCGCTCCCGAAGGTGGAGCAGTCCGATGGCCGTGCAGCGCATGCTGAAATTTGTTAATCTGATCAAGGAAACGCCAGAAAAGCGCCCGGCCACCCTGCGGTCAGAGGATTTTCACGAGATTTACCGCCAGTTCGCCGCCGAAAAGGCTGCGGAGCAATCCAGTCGGTGTAGCCAGTGTGGCGTGCCCTATTGCCAGACCCATTGCCCGCTGCACAACAACATCCCCGACTGGCTGCGCCTGACCGCTGAAGGGCGGTTGCAAGAAGCGTATGAGATGTCGCAAGCCACCAACACCTTCCCAGAGGTGTGTGGTCGCATCTGCCCGCAGGACCGGTTGTGCGAGGGCAATTGCGTCATCGAACAGGCCGGCCACGGCACCGTCACCATCGGCGCGGTTGAGAAATATCTTACCGATCTGGCGTGGGAAAACGGTTGGGTCAAGCCAATCAAACCGCACCGTGAACGCGTTGAATCCGTTGGTATTATCGGCGCTGGCCCCGGCGGTCTGTCTGCCGCAGACGTTCTGCGCCGTCAGGGCATTCAGGTCACTGTGTACGACCGTTACGACCGGGCCGGCGGTTTGCTGACCTACGGCATCCCCGGCTTCAAGCTGGAAAAGCCGGTTGTCATGAAGCGGATCGAACAGCTTGAACTGGCTGGCGTGGCGTTTGTGCTGAATTGCAGCGTGGGCGTCGATCTGACGTTTGACGCCATCCGCGGCCAACACGACGCAGTTCTGATCGCGACTGGTGTGTATAAATCCCGCGACATTCAGGCTCCCGGCGTCGGTGCCAAGGGCATCGTCAAGGCGCTGGACTATTTGATCGCCAGCAACCGCAAAAGTTTTGGTGACGACGTGGACGCGTTCGACAGCGGCGAACTTGATGCGTCCGGCAAGCGTGTCGTCGTCATCGGCGGCGGCGACACCGCGATGGACTGTGTTCGCACCGCAATCCGGCAAGGGGCGGTTTCGGTCAAGTGCCTGTACCGCCGTGATAAAGCCAACATGCCGGGCAGCCAGCGCGAAGTGCAGAATGCCGAGGAAGAAGGCGTCGATTTCGTTTGGCTGACCGCGCCAAAAGCCTTCACCGGCGGCACCACGGTCGAAGGCGTCATCGTCCAGCGTATGCGTCTGGGCGACCCGGATGCTTCAGGCCGCCAAAGCCCGGAAGTGATCGAGGATGCCGACTACACCGAAGCCGCCGATCTGGTGATACAGGCGCTGGGCTTCGAACCCGAAGACGTGCCGACCCTCTGGGGTGTGCCAGAACTTGCCGTCACGCGCTGGGGCACCATCAAGTCCGATTTCCGCACCCATTCCACGAGCCTTCCAGGTGTCTATGCGGCTGGCGACATCGTGCGCGGCGCCTCGCTGGTGGTCTGGGCCATCCGCGATGGGCGCGAAGCCGCCGAGGCGATCTTGTCCTACCTAGCCCAACCCGCCGCTGTTGCGGCAGAGTAAGGCACCGCAAGGCTGTACCTAAACCGGAATATGGCTGCGAGCTTTTCCTGAATTTCACCGATAAAAAGGCTGATCACCCATGACGACGCGCCTCTTGATCCTTCCGTTGATTTTCCTTGCCGCCCCAGCAATGGCAGGCACGTTCACTCCGCCGCAGGGCTGCACTGCAACTCACACCGTGCAGTCGCGCGGTTGCCTCGTTTCGCATTTCTACACCTGCGAAAAAGACGCCAAGGGCGACCAGTGGCGTGCTGACTACGATGATCAGGGGCCATTTTTCCTGTCGCGCATTGATCACGATGCCCAATGGCTGGAAAGCTATGAAAGCACTAATGGCGGCCCAACCGTCAAGGAAACGATGGATCCTAACCCCAAGGACGCAGCCTCGTTTCAGGGCCTGCTGGACACCGGGCTGGACACGTTCGATTTCTGGCTGACCAAGCAGACCGGCGAACATACACACATTGTCGGCTTCGACAAACTGACCGGCAAATCCGTCACGATCGACGGGGTCACGCTGCAACAGACCGAATACGAATACAGTCAGACCGATGACAAGGGCCACGTGATGCGCCACGCCAAGGGCAACGAGTTCATAAATGCCGACTGGCGGACGTTCTTTTCGGGCCATTCACAGGTAGAGCAAGAAGATGGCACATGGACGCCAATCGACGGCGCGCCAGTGTCATTCTCGGTGCCTGGCAAGCCCGGCTTTGACTCGACGACGCCGCTGTTCGAATGCCAAAACCAAATGTCGCAGGCCGAACCCGGCCCGCAAAGGATGACCCATGCGCTGGACTGAGTTCCGAAAATCGCTACGTATCTTCGGGTCTCGCCTGTCCGCCGGATTCCGGCGGAAGACGTCGAACCATCAGCAGCCCCAGATCGTGATCGAAGATGACGAACTGCTGATAAGCTTGTTGCCGGGCACCACGAACCGCCTGGTTCTGGCCTTCACCGGGATGGATGTGGTGCGCGGCAGGCGGGACAGGATAGAGTTTGCCGCCGTCGCTTCGGCTGGCGGCAGCCATGTTCTGTTCATCAACGATGTGCTACGCTGCTGGTATTCGCGGCCCGGTCAGCGGGGCAGGATCATCACGTTTGTGACCGAATTCATGCAGTCCCACGGCATCGGTGAATTGCGCTCTATCGGAAACTCGATGGGCGGATATGGCGCTGTCCTGTTTTGCGGATATTTGCCGATCACCCATGCAGCGGCGTTTGCCCCGCAACTGCTGATGACGCCCGACGTTCTGGCCAAGCCGCATTGGTTGCAGTCCAGACACCGCATGGAAGCGGATCTGGTTCAGGATCTTGGCCCCATAATGCTGCAAAGCCGGGCAGCGTTCACCCTTGTCTTTGGCGATCGGGATGCCGACGATATAATTCACACGGCCAATGTGCCGATGGCCGCCAATATCGATCTTCTGATGCTGCCGGGTTGCGACCACAAGGCGGCGCGCTGGCTAAAGGAAATAGGCGCGCTGTCCAAATTGGCCGCCGCAATGCTGGACGGTCGGCGCGACGAGATCGAACAGTTTCGCCAGACCCTTGCCCCCCAAGACTTGCCGCAAGCTGCCTGAATGAACCAAATGACACGAAGCGAAGGACACCCATCATGACCATATATGACGAAGCCTGGGTTGCCG
>JBDSXE010000251.1:0-2719 GCA_039926325.1 Paracoccaceae bacterium
CCAGAAATGCGCGCCGCCACAGGCTTCCATCGCGACGACGCAAGGCAGCAACTGGCTGAAGAACTCCAGCACCTGCGCGCGCCGCAGCTTCTAGCGCAGCACCGCCCGGCCCGCGCCGTCAGCCCCAAGGACCTGAAATACATTCTTCGCCAAATCAAGCCCGACCGTGATAATCTCCGACATGACTTCTCCCATCTATGTATCCTCGCAGACCCACCTTGGCACATCAATGCCGTCGGGGGGCGGTTAAATCATCAGAGCCGGTGCAACCTGCTTCAGACGCCTGAGATGATGCTGCGACCCCAGCGACTTCGCCAGTTCCGCATAAATGGCCTGTTTCGGGCCAATTGACATGCCGATTATGCCTCGCTAACACATTCAAGAGCCCAATTGAATATTACGTGTATTCATCTTTGGCGGCAAGCGCGGGCAGGGGGACGCTAATGACCAACACCCTGTTTGACGCGGAACCGTCGATACGACTTATCGCGTTCATGGGCGTCTTGTTGACATTGGCTGCCTGCGAGATCGCAACGCCGCGTCGCAGGCAGGAGATACCACGCCTGCTACGTTGGTCGAACAACCTCGGCCTTGTCGTGATCGACACGATACTGGTTCGACTTGTGTTTCCGGTAGCGGCGGTCGGCCTCGCCATCACGGCGGAGCAAAACGGATGGGGTCTGTTCCAGGCGCTTGACCTGCCGATGTGGATCGAACTGGTCCTGTCGTTTTTGGCACTCGACCTGGCGATATATCTGCAGCATGTGATGTTCCATGCGGTTCCGTTGTTTTGGCGGCTGCACCGGATGCACCATGCCGATCTGGAATTTGACGTGACGACGGGGCTTCGATTTCATCCCGGCGAGATCCTTTTGTCCATGGTGATCAAGCTCGCGGTGGTTGCCGCGCTCGGGCCGCCAGCGGTCGCAGTGCTGCTGTTCGAGGTGGTGTTGAACGCCTCGTCGATGTTCAACCATTCCAATATTCGCATCCCGAATAAAGCGGACCGAATGCTCCGGTGGCTGATCGTGACGCCAGATATGCACCGGGTCCATCATTCGGTGGTGCCTGACGAGACGAACAGCAACTTCGGGTTCAACCTGCCATGGTGGGACCGGCTGCTGGGTACCTACCGTGCGCAGCCGGCCGCAGGACATGATGCTATGACGATTGGCATCGCGCAGTTCCGCGCCCGCCGCGATCTCTGGTTGGACAGGATGTTGCTGCAACCCCTACGTGGACAAGCTGACGGCTGGAAACTTGGCCGTTCTGCCCAAAAAGGTCGCGACCATGAAGGCTGAGGGTCACTTCCAATGCGCCGACCGGGTTGTCGGACGCGATAAAAAGTCGGCTGTAAACGTGATCTTATGAACGGCGCCCGAACGACACCGCCGATCCTGGCGAACAAACATCATGACGCTGCGTCGGTCTTTACGCCCGAGAGCCTTCTGCGTGAGGCGAAGCGGCAGAAGGGTGGCGCTGACATCAACATTCCCGAAATATGCATCCTCGATCCGGACGGAGACATCGTCCGTTATCTCAAGGCGTCGGGTCGAGCCCGGTCGCATCCCGGTTGGGTGTGCTACCATACCGAGCTCCAGTTGTTCGACGAGCAAGGTGTGACCTTCGGGATCGTCGGGTGCGCAGTGGGGGCGTCATTTGCGGTCTTGGTCGCCGAAGAGATGTTCGTCTCCGGGTGCAAACTCTTGATCAGCATCACATCGGCCGGGCAGATCTTCCCTTTGGGGCGACCGCCCTACTTCATCCTGATCGAGAAGGCGCTCCGCGACGAGGGGACGAGCTATCACTATATGCCGCCTACCGAATGGTCCGCAATCTCACCGGCACTTCTGGACCGGCTTGCGGGTGATTGGGAGCCTGACGACGTGCCAATCCTTCGCGGGTCGACGTGGACGACAGATGCACCGTTTCGCGAGACCGCAGCGGCCATCACCGCCATGCGCGACATGGGCGTTCATGCCGTCGAGATGGAGGCTGCTGCTCTTTATGCACTGTCTGCTGCACGAAAAAGGCCAATCATCTGCTTTGCCCATGTGACAAACCAGATGGGGATCATCGAAGACGATTTTGAAAAAGGCGAAGCCAATGGCGCGTTCGACGCTCTTTCTGTCGTGCACCGGATTGCAGTTCGGCTGAACGGTGATGTCGGGCAAATCGCAGCGTCGACAGAGGCAACCAAAGGTCCTGGATCCGAGACCTATGTCATAACGATCTAAGCCACCGTCTCGACAGCTCGCAAACGAAGGAATGCGACTGCAACAGGGTTTGGTGAAATCGCCCGAAGAATATTTGCGATCTACGGCCAGCGGATACCTCTTAACTGCAGGTCCAACGGGTTCTCCAAGATCAGCCTAACCACGTCATCCAGTGCCCCCACTGCATCCCGCGCCAGATCTAGCCGTTTCCGGAGCTTCACCTGCAGCACCAGCAGGAAGATCGGCACCGTTGCCACGCTGCGCCCGGTCGTTGACTTGGACGCCACTGCGCGGCCATTGGTGTTCAACCGTCCTTCCGCCACCAGCAAGCTCGCCCCGCTACTGCGGTAGATGAAGCGCAAACGCAAACCACCGTAGCGTTCCCAATCGCCGGGCGTGATGCGTCCGCCTTTGCTGTTTTTTGCTAGCTGCCAGGGTCGGGATCGCCAGCCAAAAGCGATTCTTCGAACGGATGGCGGACCGGTATCATGCACGCCGATGAT
>JBDSXE010000252.1:0-2905 GCA_039926325.1 Paracoccaceae bacterium
ATCCAGAACACCAACAACAAGGTCCAGATCTCTATCACGCAATGGTATCAGGACTATCCGGCGGCTTCGGATTTTCTGAACATCCTGTTCGGCTGTTCGTCGTACACGCCGGGGTCTGACAGCTCCATCAACATCGCCGGGTTCTGTGACAAGGACATCGACGCCAAGATGAAAGCGGCGCTGTCACTGGGCGTTACCGACCCAGAGGCTGCCAACAAGATGTGGGCGGATATCGACCATGCCGTCGTGGACGCGGCCCCTATGGCGGCGTTGTTCACGCCAAAGCATGTGGACTTCATCGCCAAGCGGGTCGGGAATTTCCAGTTCAACTCTCAGTTCTACTGGATGGTAACGCAAAGCTGGGTGCAGTGATCCGAGCGTTGGAATGACTGCTGCAAACCCCGTCGTTCGCATGAAAAGCCGTGGCCCCTGGGCCACGGCGATCCACCGGCTGTCGCATGACCGCACTGCTTTGGTGGCGCTGGCCGTATTCTTGCTGGTGGTGATCTGCTGCCTTTTGGCCCCCGTCTATGCGTGGTGGGCCGGGGTGGAGCCGTTCAAATCCACCCTCGATGCCGTCGTCACCATTGATGGGGTCAAACAGCCGGTGATGGAGCTGCCGACGACCGGGCTGGCGTTGGGCTATACCCCGATTGGCCCGACATGGCGGCCCGGCAACTACTTTCTGGGCGCTGACAATCAGGGCCGCGACGTGATGGCGCGGCTTCTGTATGGCGGGTTGAATTCGATCATCATCGCCGGCGCCGCCACGACGTTCACGCTGATCTTCGCCACGGTATTCGGCCTGATGGCCGGGTTCTTTGGCGGCATCATTGACATGGTCCTGTCGCGGATTCTGGACGTGTTGTGGGCGTTTCCAGTCTATCTGCTGGCGATATCGTTATCCATCGTGCTGATCACCCAAGGCATCTCTATCGGGCCGTTCGTGATCGACTCAGCCTCGCTCTGGCTGCCGATCTTCATCATTGGCGTGATCTATATTCCCTATATCGCAAGGCCGATCCGGGGTCAGGTGATGGCGCTGCGGAACAGTGATTTCGTCATGGCGGCCATAGGGTTGGGCGCACCGAGTCATCGGATTCTGTGGAAAGACATCCTGCCCAACATCTCTACCACCCTTATCGTTTTCGTGCCGATCATGATGGCGCTGAACATGCTGACCGAAAGCGCGCTGTCGTTCCTGTCCATCGGGGTACAGCCGCCGGATGCAAGCTGGGGCACGATCATTCAGGACGGCCAGACCCTGCTGTACACCCGTCCGTGGGTGGCTTTGGCGCCGGGTTTCATGATCGTCATATCGGTATTGTCGCTGAACGTGTTCGGTGACGGGTTGCGGGATGCGCTGGACCCCAAGTCAAAAATCAAACTGGGGCGTGCCTGATGATTTACGCGGTGGCGCAGCGGTTCGGGCAGATGATTTTCGTCATGGTCGGCATATCAATGCTGGTGTTCCTGATCTTTTTCGGCACCCCCGGCGTGGACCCTGCGGCCCGGATCGCCGGGCGCAACGCATCGCCAGAAGTGCTGGAGGCGGTGCGGAAATCGTTCGGGTTCGATCAGCCGTTTTACGTCCAATACCTGACCATGATGAAGAAAATCTTCGTCACCGGCGATCTGACATCCTTCGTCAATCGCGGCTGGAAGGTCGTGCCAGCGGTGCTGGATACTATCCCCGTGACGCTGTCGCTGGTGCTGGGTGCGGCGGTTCTGTGGATTGTGTTCAGCCTGATCATCGGCGTTCTGGCGGCGGCGTTCCGTGACCGCTGGGTGGATAAGGTGCTGATGATCCTTGGCCTGATCGGGATTTCGATGCCGGTCTACTGGTTGGGCGAGGTGATGAACCTGATCACGCAAAGCCGGTTTCATGACACCTGGATGTTTTCGTGGGTGCCGCCTCTTGGGTACAAGAACCTGATGGACGACCCCAAGGGCTGGTTCCTGACGCTGATCATCCCGTGGATCACCCTGTCGATCTTGTACATCGGTTTGTATGGCCGGGTTCTGCGCGCCAGCATCACCGAGGCGCTGCAAGAGGATTACATCCGCACCGCCCGCGCCAAGGGGCTGTCCGAAACCCGCATCTTGCTGCGCCATGCCTTGCGGACCTCGCTGATCGGGTTTGTCACGCTGTTCGGCCTCGATTTCGGCGCGTTGGTTGGCGGGTCCGCCCTGCTGACAGAGGTGGTGTTTGGTCTGCAGGGCGTTGGTAAGCTGACGTTCGATGCGCTGCAAAACCTTGACCTGCCGGTGATCATGACGACCGTCCTATACGCCAGCTTCTTCGTCGTTCTTGCCAATGCGGTGGTCGATGTCGTCTACATCATCCTTGATCCACGAGTGCGCGCCCCATGATTTTGCAAGTCCGCGAGTTGCGCGTTTCCTTTCGCACCGAACAAGGCATGGTCCGTGCCATCGACGGCGTGTCGTTCGACGTGGAAGAAGGCGAAGTGCTTGGCATCGTTGGTGAAAGCGGTTCGGGCAAGACCGTAACCCTGCTGGCCGTGATGGGGCTGATCACCGATCCGAATTGCATCATAACCGGGTCGATCAAGTATCGTGGGCGCGAGTTGGTCGGTCTGCCGTCGCGCGAGATGCGGCAGTTGCGCGGGCGCGAGATTGCGATGATCTTTCAGGATCCGATGACCGCATTGACGCCGGTTTACACAATTGGCTGGCAGATTTCGGAGCAAATTCTGGCGCACCAGAAGGTCAGCAAAAAGCAGGCATGGACCCGTGCGATTGAACTGCTGGCAGAGGTCGGCATCCCGAAGCCGGAAGAAGCCGTCCACCGCTATCCGCATCAATTGTCGGGCGGGATGCGGCAGCGGGCGGTGATTGCGATGGCGCTGACCTGTAACCCAGCGCTGTTGGTGGCGGACGAACC
>JBDSXE010000253.1:0-4047 GCA_039926325.1 Paracoccaceae bacterium
GGGCGATGATATCCTCGACCGTTTCCTTGATCTTGTCGATCCGCGTGGTGTCCGTAACTTGGCGCGCCTCCATTGGCACGTTGATGTCGACCCGGGTCAGCACCACTTTGCCTGCCAGAGCCAGATCGTCGATCGTTTTCCAGGCCATGTCCGTATCCTTCATAATTTGCCCCTGTTTCCGCCCAACCGCGCGGATCGTCAACCGTCAGCCCTTCCCCTTGTCGCGCGGCGCAGTTAGTTTCCGCGTCATCTTATTCAAGGAACCTGACTATGGCCGAAATCCAAGACCCGGAAAACACGATCATCGTGACGCTGCCTGCTGGCGAAGTTGTCATTGCCCTGTTGCCCGACGTAGCCCCGTTGCATGTCGAACGCATGAAAACACTGGCCCGTGCCAACGCATACGACAACGTCTGTTTTCACCGCGTCATCGACGGCTTTATGGCCCAGACCGGCGATGTCGAGAATGGCAACATGGAAAAGGATTTCAACCTGCGCCGCGCCGGCACGGGTGGTTCCGAATATCCCGATCTGCCAGCAGAGTTCTCCGGCCTGCCGCACGACCGTGGCACAATCGGCGCTGCCCGCTCGTCAAGCCCGAATTCTGCCAACAGCCAGTTCTTCATCAATTTCAAGGACAACCATTTCCTGAACCGGCAATACACCGTCTATGGCCGCGTCCTGTCGGGGATGGAGCATGTCGATGCCCTGACCAAGGGCGAGCCGCCCGCTAGTCCTGACCGCATGATCACTGTCCGGGTGGCTGCCGATGTTGCTTAAAACCCTTGCCGCAATCGTCCTGCTCGCCACGCCAGTCTTTGCCGAAGGCGATGGTCCTGGCCCCAATCTGGTGATCGAAGTCGCTGGTGCCGCCAATGGAGAGGTCGTCATCGACCTTGACGCCGACATCGCCCCAAAAGCGGTCGCACAAATCGTCGCCCTTGCCAAATCCGGCGCTTATGACGGCGTGGTGTTCCACCGCGTGATCGACGGCTTCATGGCCCAGACCGGCGATGTGCAATACGGCAAAAAGGGCGGTGATCTGTCGCAGGCTGGCATGGGCAGTTCCACCATGCCGAATCTTCCGGCAGAGTTTTCCAAGGTGCCCTTCGAACGCGGTATCGTCGGCATGGCCCGCGCCGCCGATCCCAACAGCGCGAACAGCCAGTTCTTCATCATGTTCGCCCCCGGCGATTTCCTGAACGGCCAGTATACGGTGGTGGGCAAGGTGATCTCCGGGATGGAAGTGGTGGACGCGATCAAAAAGGGTGAGGGCCAAAACGGCGAAGTCACCGATCCCGACGTGATGGCCAAAGTCACCGTCAAGGAATAACCCAAACGCCCGCCGGTCATTCCGGCGGGCAATCCCCTTCAGAAAGCCCCCCGCATGGAAAACCGCCGCCTCGGCCAATCCGGCCTGATGGTTCCCGCCCTGACGCTTGGCACCGGCACCTTCGGCGGTGGCAGCGACTTTTTCAAAGCCTGGGGCAACACAGATGTCACAGAGGCCACCCGCCTCGTCGATATCTGCCTCGAAAATGGCCTGACCATGTTCGACAGCGCCGATGTCTATTCCGGTGGGGCCGCCGAAAGCATCCTGGGTGCCGCCATCAAGGGCCGCCGCGACAGGGTGCTGATCTCTACCAAGTCCACCTTCCGCGTTGGCCAAGGCCCGAACGATGTCGGCTCGTCGCGTTTCGCCCTGATCCGCGCTGCTGAGGCGGCGCTGAAACGCCTTGGCACTGACCACATCGACCTGTTCCAGCTGCACGGTTTCGACGCCATCACTCCGCAAGAGGAAACCCTGCGCGCCCTGGATGACCTCGTGACTGCCGGGAAAATCCGTTACATCGGCTGTTCCAACTTTTCCGGCTGGCACCTGATGAAATCGCTGGCAGTGTCCGACCGTGAGGGCTTGGTCCGCCACGTCGCCCATCAGGCTTATTACTCGCTGCTGGGTCGCGATTACGAATGGGAACTGATGCCACTGGCGCTTGACCAGAATGTCGGCGCAGTGGTGTGGAGCCCGCTTGGCTGGGGTCGTCTGTCCGGCAAATACCGCCGCAGCCAACCGATTGATCACACCAGCCGCGCCGCCCAAAACGGCTCTTCCGCCCCGCCGGTCAGCGACGAGCGGCTATATGCGGTCATGGACGTGCTGGACGCCATTGCGGCGGAGACCGGCAAGACCGTGCCGCAGATTGCGCTGAACTGGGTGCTTTCGCGTCCCACCGTCGCCACCGTCATCATCGGCGCACGGAATGAGACGCAGTTGCGTGAAAACTTCGGTGCCCTCGGCTGGATCCTGACCCCGGATCAACTGACAGCGCTAGACACCGCCAGCCGCCCGCCGTTGCCCTACCCCTACTGGCACCAGTCCGGGTTTGTCCGCAACCCAAGCCCGGTTTAGCCCGCCAGCACCACCAGCGCATGCCGCTTCTTGCCGGCCGTCAGCTTCAGCGGATCGGCCAGTTCGCCCGCGCCGATCCGCTGCCCGGCGTCCAGCACGATCTCGTCGTTCATCCGCGCGCCACCGTCCAGGATCAACCGCTTGGCATCCTTGCCGGTCGCTGCCAGACCAGAGCGTACGAACAACTGCGCCACGGTGATCCCGTCGCCGACCTCGGCAGGCGACAAGGCCAGTGTCGGCAGATCTTCCCCCACGCCGCCCTTCTCGAACACCTCCCACGCGGTAGCCTCTGCCGCCATTGCGGCCTGCCCGCCATGCAGCAGGGCCGTCACTGCGTTCGCCAGCACAACCTTGGCCGCGTTGATCTCTGACCCTTGCAGCGCACCCAGGCGGTTGCACTCGTCAACCGGCAACTCGGTGTACAGCTTCAGGAACTTGCCCACATCCGCATCGGTCGTATTGCGCCAGAATTGCCAGAACTCGTAGGGGCTTAGCAAATCCGCATTCAGCCAAACCGCCCCAGACGCCGATTTCCCCATCTTTTTACCGTCCGAGGTCGTCAGCAGCGGAGTGGTCAGCCCGAACACCTCATGGTCAACCACCCGCCGCGTCAGATCGACACCGTTGACGATATTGCCCCACTGATCCGATCCGCCCATCTGCATCAGACAGCCATAGCGCCGATGCAGTTCAAGGAAATCATAGGCTTGCAGGATCATGTAGTTGAATTCCAGGAATGACAGTGACTGCTCGCGGTCCAGCCGCGACTTCACGCTGTCAAACGACAGCATCCGGTTGATCGAGAAATGCCGACCGATGTCCCGCAAAAACCCAAGATAGTTAAGGTCATCCAGCCACAGCGCATTGTTCGCCATCAACGCATCATTCTGCCCCTCGCCAAAACGGATATAGGGCGCAAACGCCTTCTTGATCCCGGCAATATTGCTGTCGATCTGCGCGTTGGTCAGCAGGGGACGTTCATCTGCGCGAAACGACGGATCGCCCACTTTGGTCGTCCCGCCGCCCATCAGCACGATTGGCTTGCCACCACATTTCTGCAACCACCGCAGCATCATGATCTGGATCAGCGATCCCACATGCAAGCTGGTCGCCGTTGCGTCAAAGCCGATATACCCTGGCACAGCGCCCGCCAGAAACGCCTCATCCAACGCCTGATAATCCGTGCAATCGGCGACAAAGCCACGCTCTGACATCACGCGCATGAATTCTGATTTCGGGTGGTAGGTCATTGGGACACCGTGCTTTAAGGTGGCTGTCGTATAACGGGGTGGCAGATGAAGGGGAAGGGGATGCAGGGCGCGGTTTGGGCACTTGGGTCGATGTCGGGCACCTCGTTGGATGGCGTCGATGCCGCGATGGTGCTGACCGATGGCCACCGCATCTTCGAATTCGGCCCGCACGCCTACCGCCCCTATACCGATGCCGAACGCAACATCATCCGGGCCGCTTTGGGCCGTTGGCCGGGCGAGGCCGGGGTTGCCGAAGCTGCCGAAGTCGTAGAACTTGCCCATGTCGAACTGCTCAGCCGTTTCACCGGGGCAGAGGTTGTCGGGTTCCATGGCCAGACCCTTGCCCACGATCCCGGCGGTCGCGGCACGCATCAGGTTGGCGATGGC